>JBAUIP010000531.1:0-8316 GCA_049683055.1 Pricia sp. | reverse complement strand
ATATCGAGGTCTCGGGAGAGATGCACCGCTATATTCCCGTACTCGCCAAGAACGCGGGGTTCTCGAACATCGGCGAAAAAGTAGTACGCCATCAGGCACGCAAATACGGAAAAACAAAATTCGGCATGGAACGATTTATAAACGGTTTGCTCGATCTTATCACCATCTGGTTCGTCTCAAAATTCGCCCGCCGCCCCATGCACCTTTTCGGGGCTTTAGGTGTACTTATGTTCATCATCGGCTTTGGCTTCGCCATCTATCTGGGCATCGACAAGCTTTTCATTAATCGGTTCAGTCGTTTGATCACCGACCGGCCCCAATTCTATATCGCCCTGACCGCCATGATAATTGGTACCCAGCTATTCCTAGCGGGATTTTTAGGGGAAATCCTGATCCGTTCCCGACGTGATGAACCTCGGTATACGGTTTCTGAGGAGGTCAATTCCGACGTGGGAAAGAAAGAACTTTCTTCTTTTGGCAAACATCCTTGAACTGGGTATCGATTGCGCTAACAATCTATTTTACCGCAGTAGCCTATCCTTTTGAAATCCTCTTCAGTTTATCTGAAAATTCCATATCTTTCAGGTTCAACAACCCGTCTAGAGGGATAATCAATGAAATAAACCTAACCGTAAATCAAATACATTCATGGATAATGTCATAAATACCGCAAAAACCTGGCTCACCGATTTTTTTGACCCGGCCGTAAAGAAGGAAGTCCAACACCTAATCGAAAAGGACAATGAGGAGCTGAAAGACCGGTTTTACAAGAACATGGAATTCGGTACCGGGGGTATGCGGGGAATCATGGGCGTGGGCACCAACCGCATCAATAAATATACCCTTGGAAAGAGTACCCAAGGCTTAAGCAATTACCTCAAAAAGGTATATGATGGCGAGGATATCAAGGTGGTCATCGCCTACGATTGCCGCCACAACAGCGATACCTTGGCCCGCACGGTCGCGGAGGTTTTTTCGGCCAATGGCATCAAAGTGCACCTTTTCTCCGCTTTGCGGACCACTCCCGAACTTTCTTTTGCGGTCAGGCACCTGAACTGCCATGCAGGAATTGTTTTGACGGCATCCCACAATCCTCCGGAATACAACGGGTATAAGGTGTATTGGTCGGATGGATGTCAAATCGTGCCGCCTCAGGACGGGGAAATTATTGCGGCCATCAATGCCCTACCCTATGAGGATATCAAGTTCGAAGCGGATGATGGCTTGATTGAACTGATCGATACCGAAGTCGACGAAGCCTTTATGGAAGCTTCGGTGACCAACGGAAATTTTAATGCCGATGGAAAGGATGATTTTAAAATCGTCTTCACCTCCTTGCATGGAACCTCGATTACGGCCATACCGGAAGTTTTGAAACGGGCCGGATACAAAAATGTAACGGTCATCGAGGCCCAGGCCGAACCAGATGGGGATTTCCCGACGGTGGAATCCCCCAACCCCGAAGAGCCGGAAGCACTTTCCATGGCCATCAAAAAAGCGGAAGAAATCGGGGCGGATATGGTCGTAGGCACCGATCCTGACAGTGATCGTTTGGGTGTGGCCGTCCGCAATCTCGATGGGAAAATGGAAATCGTTAACGGCAACCAAGCCATGATTATGATGACCCATTTTCTGTTGGAACAACGAAAGAAAAAGGGCTTCAATGGCGATGAGTTTGTCGCAACCACTATTGTATCGACTCCCATGATGGAGGCCATGGCAAAATCCTACGGCGTGGAGTTCAAAACTGCGTTAACGGGATTCAAGTGGATCGGTAAAATGATCAAGGACTATCCCGACCAAGAGTTTTTGGGCGGCGGCGAGGAAAGCTTCGGCTATATGGTCGGGGATTTCGTACGCGATAAGGATGCGGTCACCTCTACCCTACTTGCCTGCGAAATCGGTGCACAGGCCAAGGCCAACGGAAGTTCCTTTTACAAAGACCTAATCGATTGCTACGTGAACTTCGGATTTTACAAGGAGCATCTGATATCCCTGACCAAAAAAGGAATGAGCGGTGCCGAGGAAATCAAAAAACTGTTGAAGGAATTTAAGGACAATCCGCCAAAATCCGTAGCAGGCTCCAAGGTCAAATGGATTGAGGATTACAATACCTCCACCGCCAAAAATGTGCAGACCGGGGAGGAAAAACCGATCGATATTCCAAAGTCCAACGTGTTGATTTACGAGACCGAAGACGGTACCCGTGTCGCCGCCCGGCCCAGTGGTACGGAGCCAAAAGTGAAGTTCTATATCAGTACCAATGCCGAATTGGACAAGGCCGAAAACTTCAAAAAAGTATCTGCAGAACTCGATGAAAAAATTAAGCGAATCAAAGAAGAACTTCAATTGGGATAAAACTTTTTCGAAAAATAAAGCCATACAGCAGAAGCAAAACAGGCTCAAATGGAGTTGAATCTATTAAGTTAGGAGGGTACTTTTGCCGGGAAAACCGTTTATTTCATGATATTTGCAGGTGACGAACTCCTTTTAACCTAGTTAGGAATCGAGTTCGATAACAAAGTCTGCAACCTTTCATGGAGTATTTCAAAAAAATCCTTCGCTTCGCGAAACCGTACAGTACTTACGGCTATCTCAATATCTTTTTCAATGTGCTGTACGCGCTGTTTAGCGCCCTGTCGTTCGTGGCCCTAATCCCGATGCTCAATGTGCTTTTCGATAAAACCAGGCAATTGTCCGAACCCCCGGTGTACGAAGGTCTGGGTAAGGCCGAGGAGTACTTCAAAGATTACATGAACTATCAGGTGACCCAATTTTCGGGTAACGACGAAATGAAGGGTTTGATATTGGTTATCGGTCTGGTACTGCTCCTTTTTTTGCTCAAAAACCTGTTCAACTACTTGGCGATGTACTTCATCACCTTTCTTCGGAACGGTGTTTTGAAGGATATCCGAAACAAAATGTATCAAAAAATCACAGAATTGCCCATTTCGTACTACTCCGAAAAGCGAAAGGGCGATGTGATTGCGCGGATTACTTCCGATGTACTGGAGATACAACATTCCTTTCTATCCATTCTAGAACTGCTGGTTCGCGATCCGTTGACCATCCTATTTACGATTGCCGCCATGTTTATTATCAACGTGAAGCTGACTATTTTCGTTTTTATTTTTATCCCGGTGGCCGGTGCCATCATCTCCCGCATCGGAAAATCCCTTAAAAAACAATCCGACAATGTACAGAGGGAGCAGGGGGAATTTTTATCCATCGTAGAAGAGACCTTGGGCGGCCTACGGGTAATCAAAGCCTTCAACGCCGAAGGACGGTTCAACAACTTGTTCAAGGAGTCGACCCGCCGCTTTTTCAAATTTTCGAACATCCTTTTAAACCGCCAAAACCTGGCCTCTCCGGTAGGGGAATTCCTAGGTATCCTGGTCATCGGCGTGCTTCTGTGGTTCGGGGGAAAGATGGTCTTGATTGACGGTACTTTGGATGCGGCATCCTTTATCGCTTATATGGGTCTCTCCTACAATATTTTGACTCCGGCAAAATCCATCAGCAAGGCATCCTACGGGGTTAGAAAGGGAAATGCCGCCGCGGAACGGGTATTGGAAATCCTCGAAACCGAAAATCCCATTTCTGATAGGCCGGATGCCATCCAAAAAAATAGTTTTGAGCAAGCAATTACTTTGGAAAATATATCCTTTAAATATCAGGATGAATACGTCCTTAAAAACTTCAATCTCACCGTACCCAAAGGGGAAACCGTAGCCTTGGTCGGCCAATCCGGAAGCGGGAAGAGTACGGTCGCCAATCTGGTTACCCGTTTCTACGATGTCAATAAAGGGGAAATCAAAATCGATGGTACCGACATCAGGGACCTGACCAAAAAATCCCTTCGAAACCTAATGGGACTGGTCACACAAGACTCCATCCTTTTCAACGATACGGTCGCCAAGAACATCTCCCTCGGCAATGAAAACGCTGGCCGGGAAGAAATTATCGAGGCCGCCAAAATCGCGAACGCCCATGAGTTCATCGAAGAACTTCCCCAAGGATACGACACCAATATTGGCGATAGTGGCAATAAACTGAGCGGGGGACAAAAACAGCGGCTATCCATCGCCCGCGCCGTACTGAAAAATCCCCCGATCATGATTTTGGACGAGGCGACCTCGGCCTTAGATACCGAAAGCGAGCGCCTGGTACAGGATGCCCTGGAAAAAATGATGCGTAACCGTACTTCCATTGTTATAGCACACCGGCTTTCGACCATACAAAATGCCAATAAAATTGTCGTTCTCCAAAAAGGGGAGATTGTCGAACAGGGTTCCCATACCGCATTGCTCGCCCAGAACGGCGTCTATAAAAAATTGGTCGAAATGCAGTCCCTGTCCTCTTGACTCCGGTTACTGGCCAAGGGAAACAGCGTCTCTCATCGTACATCACCTTATCCGAATCACGAAATTTAGCAGGCCCGGGCATGAAACCATTTCTTATCTTTACCATCCCATAATAGTGCCAAAGCATCCCCAGTGATCGCGGAAGAGACCTTAGTGCAGCAATTACAATCGAAAGACGGCCAGGCCCGGGCCTTCGAGGTCTTGGTAGGTACCTACAAACAGCGATTGTATTGGCATATACGCCGCATTGTTCTCCATCATGAAGACGCCGACGATGCCCTTCAGAACACGTTTATCAAGGTGTATAAAAATATTGCTGGCTTCAATGGGAAAAGCAAACTGTACACTTGGATGTACCGAATCGCAACCAACGAGGCGTTGACCCTACTTAAAAAAAGGTCCAAAAAACGAGGTATCGGCGACCAAGAACTGCAGGACAAGATGCTGGAAAATCTTAAGGCGGATGTCTATTTCGAAGGGGATGAAATCCAGTTGAAATTACAACAGGCAATCGCCACGTTGCCGGAAAAGCAAAAGCTGGTTTTCAATTTGAAATACTTCGACGAGCTGAAGTATACGGAAATATCCGAAATTTTGGGTACTTCGGTCGGTGGACTCAAGGCATCGTACCACTTGGCCGTAAAGAAGATCGAGGCCTTTTTGAAGGACGATAGCTAGGTGATTTCGGTATGTAATGAATCGCCAGCTTTACCGAAAGCGACCGGCGAACTCCGTATGGAGAGGATGCCCAAGGCAATAAAACGGTATGGAAATTGTTAAAACATAGAACACGATTAAACCTTTTAACCGGTTGACAGTCAAAATAGGACAATGACCAAAATCAATAAAAACAATCCTTTTAAAGTTCCCGAGGGCTACTTCGACGGGATAGAGAATCGACTTGCGACGAGATTGTCCCAAGAGGAATCGATCCTGCCCCAAAACGAGGGTTTTCAGGTTCCAGAAGGCTATTTCGACGGATTGCATGAACGCATCCTCAGAAAATTGGAAGCGGATGAAACAAAAGTCATCCCCATACGTTCCTATAAAACCTATTGGTACGTTGCCGCATCCGTCGCCGCGATGCTGTTATTGTTTTTAGGTTTAAACCTCAACGGTTCCGAGGAAATCACCTTCGAAAGTTTGGCCAGTTCTGAAATAGAGCGTTATTTCGAGGACAACGAGTCCGATTTCAGCACCTATGAGATTGCCGAAATGTTTCCCGTGGACGAGCTGGAAATGGGCGATGTTACCTCCGACGATATCGATGATGAAGATGTTTTGGAGTATCTAGACAATAACACCGATAGTGCCGAAGAACTAAATTTCGACTACGATGAATGACATGACCAAACTTCTGGTTTGTTTCGCGCTTTTGCTCTCGTCGGTACTCCATGCCCAGGAGAAGCCCGACGAAAATAAGATAAAATCCCTCAAAATAGCCTTTATCACGGAACGTTTGGATTTGAATCCCTCTGAAGCACAGACTTTCTGGCCGATTTACAATGAATACGAAAAGAACCGGGAGGTTCTTAGGGAACGGGAGCACAACCAAATCCGTAGTAAAATAAAGGATTCCGAAAGCCTATCCGAAAAACAGGCGAACGACCTTTTGGATCAATACCTGACCTTCGAGGAAGAAGAAGAGGAACTGGACAAAAATTTTATCGAAAAAATCAGCAAGGTCATCTCCGCCAAAAAAACCCTATTGCTGTTGCGATCGGAGCACGAGTTCAAAAAGGAGCTGTTGAAGCAGTACCGCAATAAAAGGGGCGGACGTTAATTATTAGAAGTGCAATCCACCGATTTCTGTGAATCCGATAGCATACAATTGCCATGAACCTCTGCAAACCTGTAGAGGGTCAACGAAAAATTAACTTGGCAATTCTACCGTTTCCCGCTGCATATCCGGTGGAATCGTTCAAAAACCGGAGGGTATAGAAGGGTTCCTCGGATAATGGTGTCCAGCTTTTGCCTTGGTCGCCCGAATAGGAAATTCCAGTAAAGCCTAAGGCTACAATTTCGTTTCCGCCGGAATCGGGAACGAACTGTACGCAGCTTTTGTAGTCCGGTTCCTGTCCGTTGGCAATCAGGGTCCAAGTCCGACCGCCATCTTTAGTCATTGCTTTGTTGGCGCTTTTGTTTTCGGGTTGGGTATAATCCCCCCCGATCGCGATGCCTAAATCGGCGTCATAAAAAGCGATCGAATAGATGCCTTGGGTGGGTTCGTCCTTGACGATCGGGGTTCTTTGAATTTTCCAAGTTTTTCCCTTATCCCCGGAAAAATAGATTCGGCTGCTTGTGGTCGCAATCCAAGTGTTATCGCCCACTACGGCTATATTGCTGTTACTGGCGGCAAAGGCCCCTTCGCCCTCGATTCCCTCGGGAAGCTGTGCGCAAGGCAGTTTCTCCCAGGTCGAACCGCCATCCCGAGTGATAATGATCGATAGGCATCCTTCAACGGTATCGCCCACGGCAATTCCCTCCGAATCGTTCCAGAAAATCATGGCATCATAGAAGACACCCTCCCCTTCTTCCTTATAGACCAAATCCATTCTTCCGTTATCCCCGGTTTTGTACAACAGCGCGGGATTTTCCACGGAAAGCATAAAAAAATCCGTCGAGGTATGGGCCACGGCACGGAATTCGGGAATTAGGGTATGGAATTTCTCGATGTTCGTCCGTACTTGGCCATTGCCGAGGTCAATACTTCCGAAGACACCTTGGTTGGCGGCGAAAGCAAGACTGTTGCCCATGATGTCGATGGCCCTGATGCTGAGGGAATCTTCGTAAACGGTTTCGATTTCAACGGAAGTAAAGGGTTTTCTTCTTTCAGAATCCGTACAGGACGCGATAAAACACAACAGTAGGATCGGGGATAGATATCTCATTTTTCAAATGTAAAACAAAGCACCCAATAGCATACCTTTGCAGCCTTAATTTTTGAGAATGAAACTACACAGAAACCTGGTCTTCGCGGTCGTCGATGCCTTGAACCTCATTTTTAACGAAGGGGAATATGCCGATAAGGTCGTTCAAAAGGTATTGAGGTACGATAAGCGCTGGGGGAGCCGTGACAGGGGGTTTATCGCCGAAACTACCTATGAAATGGTACGGTACAAACGGCTATATGCTGAAATCGCCGAGGTGAAAGCACCTTTCAGCCGTCCGGATCTGTTTCGGATGTGGGCTGTATGGGCGGTTTTAAAAGGGATATCGTTGCCGGACTGGAAACAGATAGAACCTACTCCCGAGCGCCGTATCAAGGGAAAATTCGACGAGCTATCGAAAATTCGGAAATTCCGGGAAGCTTTTCCCGATTGGATAGACGAACTCTGCGCCAAAGCACTCGGAGAAAAATTATGGACGGCCGAGAGCGCGGCCCTGAATGAACAGGCGGAGGTTATTTTGCGGACAAATACACTCAAAACCACACCCAGAAAATTGGAAAAAGCGCTACTGGAAGAGGGCATCGTCGCGGAACCGATACCATCGGGCCGGTCATCGAATAAATCCGTTGTGAACTCCGGGAGGCCGACCAAAGATTCCAAAAAACCTGTGGGCGATAACGACAAGAAATATCCCGTTGCCTTGCGCCTACCTGAACGGACCAACGTCTTTGTCACCAATGCCTTCAAGAAGGGCTATTTCGAAGTCCAGGATGCCAATTCGCAGTTGGTTGCGGCCATGCTGGATGTAAAACCCGGTATGCGGGTGGTGGACACCTGCGCCGGGGCGGGCGGAAAATCCCTTCACCTCGCCGCTTTAATGGAAAACAAAGGGCAGATTATCGCCATGGACGTCTACGGCAGTAAGCTCAAGGAACTCAAACGCCGTGCCCGGCGAAACGGCGCCCATAATATCGAACCCCGTGAAATCGATTCCACCAAGGTGTTCAAAAAACTCTACGGCAGCGCTGACCGCGTGCTGATCGATGCGCCCTGTACGGGGT
>JBAUIP010000530.1:0-2459 GCA_049683055.1 Pricia sp. | reverse complement strand
GTACCATCCTTTTTGCCCACCGATAGTCCAGATATTCTGAAGAACCTGTTTAGGGTTCTCAATCTTCATTTTTTTAACATCCTTCAAAACCCCGAACTTAGGCACCTGAATATATTTTTCAATGTTTTTTCTGAAACGGCCACTGACCATGCTGTCCTTCCAACTGCTCATGACCAGGTTCTGTTCTATTTTTTTAAAGGCCATATCTATGGCTTCCCGGTAAGTGTGCGGTTCGATATCCAATATTTTTTGAAGACGTTGGTCCCTGGCGACTACTTCCACCTTCATACTGTCCACTAAATTCAGGGCCAGTTTGTAAGAGGTCGAGGTAACGAAATACAGCCAATAACTAGATATTTTGGGGGTCATGACCGGTACGGTCAAAATCCAGTTCTTAAAACCACGCTGCTCCGCATAGCGTTGAAGCATCTCTTTATAGGAAAGAACGTCGGGACCGGCAATGTCGAACGAGTCATCGTAGGTTTCTTCGTGTCCCAGAACCCCCGTGAGAAAGCTCATGATATCGCGAATAGCGATAGGTTGGGTCTTGGTCAGCACCCATTTGGGCGTAATCATTACCGGCAATTTTTCACAAAGGTCGCGTATGATTTCAAATGACGAACTTCCCGAACCTACAATGATACCGGCGCGTAGAACGGTCAAGTGAAAAAGCCCTTCCGCTAAAATTTTTTCCACATTCTTTCTCGACCATAGGTGGCTAGAAAGATTGTCTTCGTTTACGATTCCGCTCAGATAAATGACTTGTTCGACTTGGGTGTCTTTCAAATACAAATTGAAATTCTTGGCCGTTTTGGCTTCCATTTCAACAAAATCCTTTGTCGAGGAGCTCATGGAATGAATCAAAAAATAGGCAACGTCGATATCCTTAGGAACCTTGCCCTCGACTACTTTTTCCAGAAAATCGATTTCTACCAGCTCGATTTGCGACCGCAATTCCTCATCGATCGAAAAGCGTTCTTCATCACGCACTGTACAGAGCACTTGATGGCCCATGTCGACCAATTGGGGCAATAGGCGCATGCCGATATACCCATTAGCTCCTGTGAGCAGTATTTTCATAAATTCGCTTTCTTGAATTAATATTCCGGATGATAGCCCTGTTCATAGGGCCGGAAGAGTTTCGGTCGGTGCATCAAAGATCTTCCACCGAAGTCGGCGCGTTGTCCGCCTTATAGTCCAGCAGCTTTTTGAAAAACTTCTGGACCGCCTTGGTATCCGAACGCACCTTTATAAAATAATTATCGCGGTATATGGAATAAACGGCCAAGTCACCCTTGTAAATGGTGAGTTTGTAATAGGGAATGACCAATGCGTAAGTCTCCAGCAGCGACCGGAAACCGACGATGATACCCTTGGGGCGCATCTCAACATTGCACCGGTCCCGATTGTTGTCCAAAATCAGTAGATTTCTGATTTCGACACTGGTTTCCGTAATGGTCATGGCCGGCGATCCGACCCCGTTCAGGCGCCAACGTTCTTTCAAGGTGAAGGGTTTGCCGACCTCTGCGTCGATCTTACGGGTAATTTCCTTGTTATTATAGGATACGTTCAGTAGCATTCGCAATTTTTTATAAAGTTAGCCAAAACGCGACGGATTACGAAGGGGGTTGGGCCTAAATGATTAGTTTTGCAGCCCGGAAAAGGATGAATACCCTTAGAAAACAACAGGTCAATCAGTTTCTCGACTGCTATGGATTTACAAATTATACTCGCGAAAAAGGTCAAGCAAGCGGTTTCGAACCAATTTTCAGTGGAGCTGCCTACGGTGGAATTCCAACCGACCCGAAAAGATTTTGAGGGAGATGTTACCGTCATGGTATTCCCCATGCTGCGCCACGTGAAAGGAAATCCCGTACAGATCGGTGAGCAGATCGGCGTGTATTTGGAAAAGGAAGTCGATGCCGTTTCCGGATTCAATGTTATCAAAGGATTTTTGAATTTGGTCATTGCCGACGGCTATTATCTTGATTTTTTCAATGGGATAAAAGATAATCCGAAGTTTGGAACGGTATCCGTTTCGCAAGAGGATGTTTCAAAGAGGGACGCAACTTCCGGCGCCGAGAGGGACGCAACTTCCGGCGCCGAAAAGGATGCTGTTATGGTGGAATACTCTTCCCCGAACACAAACAAGCCTTTACATTTAGGCCACATCCGAAATAATCTGTTGGGATATTCCGTCGCCGAGATTTTGAAGGCATCCGGCAAAAAAGTCTATAAGACCCAAATCATCAACGATCGTGGCATCCATATCTGTAAGAGTATGCTGGCCTGGCAGCGTTTTGGGGATGGCGAAACTCCCGAAAGCACCGGATTGAAAGGTGACCAATTGGTCGGAAAATACTACGTTGCGTTCGATAAGGCCTATAAAAAACAGGTGGCCCAAAAAGTGGCACGTGGAATCGACCCTAAAGTCGCCGAAAGGGAGGCTCCCATCCTGT
>JBAUIP010000529.1:0-1583 GCA_049683055.1 Pricia sp. | reverse complement strand
GCCCAAGGGTACACTTCGTGAGTTTTGATTTTTCTGGTAATGTAGACCTGACTGTCAATGGAAAAACCGTAAGGGAAATAGGTGTTCCCCTGCCTATAAGTGACGAACAGGGCGACGGTTCGCCCGTTTGGGAAGGAGATGCTGTAGTACGGCCGCTTTCCCGAAACATAAAGGTGGCGAGTTCCGGTACCGAAGCCCAATTTAAAATTACCAAACCAGGGCAATATACCTTGGAAGGGAACAAAGCCAGCCAGAACGATACGGACAATAAGGATATGGTACTCTTGTTGTTTGCTAACAAGCCTGAAATCGATGCGCCCAAGGATGGAGATGAAAACGTAATTTATCTCGACGCGGGTATACATCAATTAAACATTGACTTGGAGAGCGGTCAGACACTTTATCTGGAAGCGGGCGCCGTACTTTTTGGCTCCATCGACGTGTACGATGCAAAGGATGTCAAAATTCTTGGACAGGGAGTAGTATATCACAACGGACCGCAATCTGAAAACCGCGATACCGGCTATTGGCGTAAGCGGGACTGGCATCCGCTCACAACGCGCAATGTAGAAGGTTTGACCGTAAATGGGGTCACGTTCGTGGCCAGAAGCCGTACTTGGACCATTCAGATGCATACCACCTACGATGCCGGTTTTGACAACGTGAAGGTACTGGGCATTAATGATCAGAACATCAACGGAGACGGTTTCGACTGGGTAGCCGGTGGGGGCAGAACGACAATCACCAATTCCTTCGTCCGCTCAGCGGACGATGCTTTCGCCATATTCACGCCGAGAGGCCCTGAGCCGGAGGGAATAGTAAAGGACATCAGAATCGATAATTGCGTGATTTGGCCGACACGGGCCAATGTGTTCAGGGCCCATGGATATACTGACGGCTTTGTGATGACCAATTGCGATATCATACACATTCCCAAGAGTCTCTTCAACGTACCACGTGCCTTGATGTACTCTATCAATGAAATGCCAAGGCAAGCCACGCTCTCCAATTTCCGCTTTGAAAACTTGCGTTTTGAAGAACCCGCGGCACTATTGGGCTTGGACTTTGAAGGTGGGCATTTCAAAAATATTATGTTCAAGGATATCGTCATGAAGGGAAAACCCTCCCCGCTGTACCTGAACACTAATATAGACGGTTTACGGTTCGACAACGTTCGTCTTAATGGTAAAAAAATTCTCGAAAAAGAGGACCTCAGTTTCCAAAAGCTGACCAATCCGATCAAAAATTTAAAATTTTCCGAATAATACGTTTTCACGTTAAAAAACAAAAGTCATGAAAGATAGTGCTTCACTCTTTAAATTATGGTTGCCAGTCGTTTGTTTGCTGTTGCATTTTGGAACTGTTACGGCGGGCGATGTTGAAATCCATCCCCTGCCCTCTTCATACGAAAGTAGCGGGTATTGGCAGGTAAGTGTCAATGGTATGAGCGTGCCGGTAGCAAAATTCGATCCTCAGGGTTCGAACAGTTACTATTTTGCCCATATATCGGCGAGCGGTGCGAATACTTTTGAAGTAGAGGCATATCAAGCCATAACCGATTATAGCATTCGCCCCAGTTCTTA
>JBAUIP010000528.1:0-2853 GCA_049683055.1 Pricia sp. | reverse complement strand
TTATTGCATTTACCTTTTTTATGATTTTCGAGATGGGGCTCAATGCTTGTTTCGCATAATAGCGCCCCAAAATTGAAATGAAGACCATGCTTATTAGAAAAGCAATAATCAAGATATTCCTTAGATTTTCCAGTTTTCCGATACCATAAAGGTCTTTTGCGGACAATGTAACTATGAAATCTCCTTGGTTATCATTGTACAGCAGACCTGTAAAATAAAGTTCGTCTTTTTTGAATTCTGAGTATCCATCTTTGAATATTTGCTGAAAAAATGATTCAGGGATGTCATTCTGAAAACGGGTTGAAGGCATTCTTTTTTTTGCGTTTACGGGGTATATGACCTCCTTTTCTTCTGGTAAGGTCTGAAGATGGCGAATTCGAATATTCTCGTAGATTTCGACGTTTACTTCATCCTTTTCAAGATAGGCCTGCGCTGCGATGGAAGCTCTTTGGCTAAGTCTGAGGTAAAACTCGTTTTCTGTGAATTCTTTCGAGAAAAAATATATGAATACGAAAATTATTATTTGGAACAGCCCGGTCAAGAGTATGAAAATACCGGTAATCTTTGTTCTTAACCGCATATCAGGCTTATATTCAATCTTTAATAACGTAGCCCATTCCTATTACGGTCTGTATTAATTTAGGGTCATGGCCCTTGTCAATTTTATTCCGCAAATAGCTTACATAGACATCTACTACGTTAGTCCCAAGGTTAAAGTTTATATCCCATACGTTTTCTAGGATGTCGATGCGGCTTAGCACCCTGTTTTTGTTTTGCAACATGTATTCCAACAAACGAAATTCTGTCGAGGTCAATTTGATTTCCTCGCCTGCCCTTCTCACGAGCTTCGCATCCGAATCCAGTTCCAAATCCCCCAAGATCAATTTTCGGCCAATTGTCAAAATGGATCCGTTTCGTCGTAACAAGGCCCGTATTCTTGCCAATAGCTCTTTGAACTTAAAAGGTTTCACTAGGTAATCGTCGGCACCGGAGTCCAATCCCTGAACAACGTTTTCAGTGGTACCCAAAGCGGTAAGCATAATTATTGGCAGATCTACATGGCCAAGTTTCCTTATTTTCATTGCTATTTCCCTACCGTCCATACCGGGCAAGATAATATCGAGAACAAGAAGGTCGATCTGTTTTTGCCCTAAGAGTTCAATCCCCTGGAGACCGTCGTAGGCCAAAAAAACATCATAACCGGCCTCCATTAAGCCCTTTTTAATGAAAGTTGCTACATTGTGTTCGTCTTCTATTACCAGAATCACTTTGGACATTCGTACGTCAATAGGGTTTCGGGGGTTTTTTAGAATGGGATCAAGATATAAAAATCATTCATTTGGTAGACATTGGAGGAGTTTTATTTGTCAATCTTGATTTTAAAATAATTATCCCTAAAATATGCAAGAGAATTTTTGAAGAACCCATTTTTGGATGTACTTAGAGTGGTCAGTTACAACTCCCGGTCAGAGAGTTATGCTTGTCAACTGAAAGACATGTTTAACGATGATCCGGCATTCGCGAGTCGAACTTTATTTTTACCAACAGGATCGGACCAATGAATATTCGTAACATTCCCCTCAATTAACGACGTGGGATCAAAACTGCAACTTTTCGGAAAATCAAATAGGTCATGCCTTGGAAGAACAGCATTGTAAATTCGGTAATGCGCTCTGAAATTCTGGAAAGCAAACGAATTTATTCCTGTCATCAACTTGATTTCTAACGAATTTATGTGGCGAAAATTTTTATTTAGGATGCCGTTCATAGCACTTTGAAATTCATCGTTCATCAGTTCATTGATAACCTTACTTTCTGAATTTCTAAACAATTCTGGACTCCATGGTGGCATTTTATAAGGGTAAACGAGCAAAATATTTACCATCTCGTTCGGGAATAAAACAGCTACGGACTCCAATAATTCTAGCGATGGAATTCCAAAATCTGTGGGTATCAATATTTTACGCATATATCAGAATTTCTACAATTCTAAGCTTAAATCATTATAAAGTTCTAAGAGGAATATTAAAGCCGCATTAGAATCATTGTTTTTAACACGGTTTATACATCGTTTCTCACCTCCCCCTGCAACCATGTTATTTCACTTGTTATACTGGATTACCATGTGTCTCCTGTTTGGTATCTTTGCATATTCCAACAGGACTCCCATATGCCAAGAAAAAGCTATAAAGTTGCCGTCGTACAGCTCAACTTGAACAATACCCCGGAAGAAAACCGAAAAAAATGCCTGCATTGGATTGCACAAGCCGCAGACCAGGGAGCAGAGGTCATTAGCTTGCCCGAACTCTACAGCAGCCATTACTTCTGCCAGAGCGAAGACGTGGAGAACTTTTCACTTGCGGAACCCTTGGGCGACATTTCCTTTACTGCTTTCAGTAAGCTGGCCAAGGAACTCGGTGTGGCTCTAATTGTTCCATTTTTTGAGAAGCGAATGGCCGGTATTTACCACAACAGCGCGTACATTATCGATATCGATGGGTCACGGGCCGGTCTTTATCGCAAAATGCACATCCCCGATGACCCCCATTTTTACGAAAAATTTTATTTCACCCCGGGAGACCTCGGCTTCCAGGCTATCGAGACCGCCAAGGGAAAAGTAGGCACTCTTATCTGTTGGGACCAATGGTACCCCGAGGCCGCTCGATTGACCTCCATGAGGGGTGCCGAAATCCTTTTTTATCCTACGGCCATCGGATGGCATCCTTTTGAAAAGGAACAGTTCGGGGAAAACCAGTACGGCGCTTGGATGAACGTAATGAAAGGGCATGCCGTGGCCAACGGAATATATGTCGCTGCTGCCAATAGAATTGGACTGGAGCAGTATTTGCCCGG
>JBAUIP010000527.1:0-1963 GCA_049683055.1 Pricia sp. | reverse complement strand
GGCGTGGCGTTTCCGGAGGCGATGGTAGCGATGGAGATCAATAGCTCCGCCGGAACGAACATTTTGCCCATCAGTACCTGCTGCCCGATGACCTGCCAAGATGCTCCGCTGCCGCCGATCGCGCCACCGGCCCAGGCCAATTGTTCGGCACCCATCAGGTTTCGGTCCGGATCGGATATCGCTGTGGAAAAAGCGGCCACATCGAGGCTACCGTCGGCCATGAAATAATCGGCAAAGTTCAATTGTTTGTCCCGGCCCACGATACGGGTATCCAACATGACCAGGTTCACCAGGTTCCCGAACTCGAAATTGCGGTAGATGATGGCACCGTTATCGGTGCGTATCGGTAGATACTCGCCGTGTACGCGGATGGCCCGGTTCTTGCGTTCCTGATAATTGCCCTCGCCCTCGTTGTGGTTCTCGGCCCCGTCTATATAGGCATCGTTGGTAATCTCATGATCGTCCCACACCACAATAAAAGGTTTCTTTTGGTGTGCCCGTTGCAGACCCTCGTCGGTACGGTACTGTCGATAGCGCATCCTGTAATCCTCCAGACTTAAAATTTCGGTTTTTGGGTCGTGCACCCGGTTTAGGGGTTCGGTATTTTCGTTGGTACCGTAATCGCCCTCCCCGTATTCATAGATATAATCCCCCAAATGAACGATAACGTCGGCATCGCTTTGGGCGATGGCATCATAAACGTTGAACAGCCCGGCGGGATAATTGCTACAGGAACATACCGCTAGTTTCAGGGTGTCACATGAAGCCCCGGCTTTCGGTAGGGTTATCGTTTCGCCGATGACGGATTCCACTTTGAGTTCTTCCTGAACGAACCGGTAGTAATACTTGCCGTCGGACGCCAATCCGGTAACGTCCTCGACTACGGTAAAGTCGTCGGTGATGGAGCACAGGGAGCTGCCCTCCGCAACGACATCGCCAAAACCGGAATCGGTGGCGACCTGCCATTTAATTTCGATTTCCCGGTAAATCTCTTTTTCGGTCGGCGTAAAACGCGTCCAGATAATTACGGCATCGGCGGTCGGGTCGAAACTGCCCACCCCGTGCAAAAATCTAGGGATATCGTCCGTACCGCCACTTCCCAATAGTGGAAAATCATCCTCTTTACAGGCCAAAAGCTGCGAGCCTAGAATAATGCCCCCAGAGGCTAGAATGGATTTGGCCAAAAACGCCCTACGCGATGTAATTTCTCTTTTCATATCTACTTCTTTGTAATTTTCGCATGAAACTACGGTCCCAACCTTCATTTATGGTTAGGGGAATATTATAAAGTGTTTATGTTTTTGAAAATATTTTAAGTATGGATGCGCTTGCTAATTGTTTTAATGTGCCAAATCGACAAAATCAGTCTCGGGCATAACGGTGATTGTTCCGTCATCCGTCATTCTTAAGGGGATGCTAAGGGGTTTACAAGGAACTATTCCGTCGGCATTTCTGGCTACAAACTCTATTCCCACTTCCGTGGTATTTTGAAACATGGAGTTGCCGCTACGGAGAAAGATGCGACCCCGAGACAATTGTCTCAGTTGGCAGGCCCCAATTTCACCAATAGTGTTTTATGAAACGCCCAGAACCGCATTCGGAAACGATTCTAAAATTTCTGGGCCAACGGTCGGTGAGGTTTACGGTCGTTTCCGGTGGGGTTATCAATGCGATGCTTCGACCACCTTCAACCTGGTTACCTTAAAGTTTCTGGCCAATGGTAACGCTGCCTATCCGTTTCCGGATATAAGTGCGCCCAATAGGATAAATTTCTAAGAAGGAGCTGTCTTTGGCAAGGATGAGGATTTTCTCCATGCCAACTTATCGAACGGCCCCTCGGGCAATGAGACCTTTAGCTACAAGGGCGGCGAGCAATACGTTTTGGCTGAATATTTGTTGGCGACTATTCCCGAAAGCAGTCCGTATGAAGAAGTGAAAGCCGCAAATAGCGATGACACTTTTC
>JBAUIP010000526.1:0-2365 GCA_049683055.1 Pricia sp. | reverse complement strand
CTTGACCATTTCAGAAATTGCCTATGCCAATGGTTTTTCTTCGCCGAACTATTTCTCCACTGCTTTCAAGAATCGGTATGGTTTGTCGCCGATAGCGCACAGAAAATCTACGTAGGTATAGTTTTTATCGATAAACGACCTCATTGGCGGCGTCAATCAGGTATCAATTTTGAACCTTCTCGTAACCTGAGTGTAAACACCTTTGTTTCCGCACTATGGGTTTAATCTTCAATGCCTTGATCCACAGTATTCTATCCTAAATATACCATATCCTTAACGATATCATAACAGATTGTAACCTCCGTAAAATATAAACGCTTTTTTTAAGAATAGTTTAGTGGTGACTTAATTATTTTACCACATGAATAAAATTTGGGTTTGGTCAATTACCGCTGCCTTGGCAGGTTTTCTTTTTGGGTTCGATACTGTAGTTATTTCCGGTGCGGATAAAAAATTACAGGTGCTCTGGGAATCCTCCGACGTTTTCCACGGTGTGGTCGTCATGGCTATGGCCTTATGGGGTACCGTAGTAGGTGCGATTCTTGGCGGTATACCAGTGAACCGATTGGGCCGAAAAAAAACGCTCCATTGGATTGGTGTATTGTATACAGTATCCGCTTTGGGTTCTGCATTCGCCAATGACCCCGTCACCTTCGCAATGTTCCGGTTTATCGGCGGGTTGGGAGTAGGCGCCTCTACTATTGCCGCTCCGGCTTATATTTCCGAAATCGCTCCCGCAAAGGACAGGGGCAAGCTAGTCGGCCTATATCAATTCAATATTGTATTCGGAATTTTAATCGCCTTTTTTTCAAACTACCTTCTTAGCGGTATGGGAGAAAACGATTGGCGCTGGATGATTGGGGTAGAAGCCATTCCGGCCATCCTCTACACTTTATTTGTTATCGGAGTTCCTAAGAGTCCGAGATGGTTGCTCACAAAGAACAGAATCGACGAGGCCGAGGCGGTGCTTCAACTCATTTATCCCAGGCAGGATATACGACCAAAGTTGGCCACGATTCGAATGGACATGAAGCATGTTGTTTCCGGTGAGAACATATTCTTGAAAAAATACCGATTGCCGTTGACCTTGGCATTTTTGGTGGCCTTCTTCAATCAGGTTTCAGGCATTAACGCCTTCTTATATTATGCACCCCGAATTTTTGAGGAAGCCGGACTAGGTGAGAGCACGGCACTTTTAAGCAGTATAGGTATAGGCGCAGTCAATATGCTCTTCACTTTGTTGGGCGTTTATCTCATCGATCGCGTGGGACGAAAACAATTGATGTATATCGGATCGGTCGGCTATATTATTTCGCTCTCCTTGGTATCCTGCGCTTTCTTTTTCAATTGGCAGGGCATGGCGGTACCCATCTTTCTATTCGTTTTCATAGCGGCCCACGCTATCGGACAGGGTACGGTTATCTGGGTATTTATTTCAGAAATTTTCCCGAACCATCTTCGGGCATCCGGTCAATCTTTTGGAAGTTCGGTGCATTGGATTTTGGCTGCTATCATTCCCTCTTTGATTCCCGTGCTGTTCACTTCGATTGGCGCAGGAACGGTATTCGCCTTTTTTGCCTTCATGATGGTGTTGCAACTATTATTCGTTGCCTTTATGATGCCGGAAACCAAGGGAAAGACTTTGGAGGAACTCGGCTTATCCTTATCGGTAGCCCCTACCTTAAAACCAAAGGAGAGAGTAACCACAGATTAATATTCAAACAAGAACAAATGAAAAAAATCCTAAAAAATGGAAATCCTATCACTTCAGTACCCTTGTGCATTGTCATTTTACTGTCATCGCTTATGAGTTGCAAAGAGAAAACTAACGCAACGAAGCCAGCCGAAAATACGGACGTGGTTTTCGAGGAGCAACTATACCGCCCCAATTTTCATTTTACGCCTGAAAAGAATTGGATCAACGACCCCAACGGTATGTTTTATTTCAATGGATACTATCATTTATACTACCAACATTATCCCGATGGAAATGTCTGGGGCCCAATGCACTGGGGGCACGCCATAAGTACCGATTTGATTACTTGGAAGGAACAACCTATTGCGCTGTACCCAGACGAATTGGGCTATATTTTTTCGGGCAGTGCAGTGGTTGACCTTAAAAACACTTCGGGATTTGGCTCTGATGGGGAAATACCGATTGTGGCTATGTATACCAGTCATAATCCTAAAAAAGCGGAAGAAGACGAAATCGATGTTGAGACCCAAAGTATTGCTTATTCTTCGGACGAGGGATTGACTTATACCAAATATGAAGGTAATCCGGTCATAAAAAATCCCGGTATACGTGATTTTAGAGATCCCAAGGTCTCTTGGGATGATATTCACAAGAAATGGACCATGGTAT
>JBAUIP010000525.1:0-3671 GCA_049683055.1 Pricia sp. | reverse complement strand
CATTTGACCAAGATTTTCACCTAAAGCTGAATGTTGCCGTGGGCGGGGCCTGGGGCGGCCAAAAAGGTATCGATGAGGGCATATTTCCACAGCGGATGATCGTTGATTATGCTAGGGTCTATCAATTGGAGTAGGATGCGACGATTCCCTGCGCCGCGATATAGCCTCCGGTCCAAGCATTCTGAAAATTGAAGCCCCCTGTAATGGCGTCGACGTTGATGACCTCCCCGGCAAAATAGAGTCCCGGCAAAATCTTGCTTTCGAAAGTCTTGAAGTTGATTTCCTTGAGGTCTACACCGCCTGCCGTAACGAATTCTTCCTTGAAAGTGCTTTTGCCGTCGACCTGAAATTCACATTGTGTCAATTGACCGGCCAGACTTTCAAGCTGCGCCTTGGTCACATCGGCCCATTTTTCGGACTTGTCGATTCCGGATGCCTTAACGAGATTCGTCCATAAACGCCGTGGCACATCGACAGCCTTGGTGCGTAGCACGGTTTTTTTGGCCTCGATGTCCTTGATATGCATTAGCAGGCCGATGACACCTTCGGTATGATAGTCGGGCAACCAGTTGATCCGGATTTTGAAGCGGTAGTCCATTTCGTTTAGTAGTTTGGCTCCCCAAGCGGACAGTTTCAGAATTGCCGGTCCGCTCATGCCCCAATGGGTAATCAACAGTGAGCCCTCGCTGGTCATCAGGGGTTTTTTAGTTACATGACTTTGCAGTTTGATGGTGATTTTTGGGCTGAGCAAATCTTTTTCGAGGACTTCGACCCGTGCGGCCGTGCTAACCCCCTGAATTCCGGTGATGCGTTTGTCCTTTATATTAAAAGTAAACAAAGAGGGTACGGCAGGTTCGAGGGAATGGCCCAGTTTTGCCAACAGCTTCCAGATTTTGGGATTGCTTCCGGTGGCGATTACGATTTTTCGGGCGAGATAAGTGTGTTTGATGGACTGGATTTCCCATTTCGGGACTTGGCTTCCTTGCTGTTCCTCGTAATCAGGTCGGATGTCCGTAACCGCACTATGTTTCAGCACCCGAATTCCCAACCGCTCCGCCTCGTTCAAAAAGCAATCGATAATGGTTTGGGAAGAATCGGACTCGGGAAACATCCGACCGTCGGACTCGATTTTAAGAGGGATGCCCCTTTCCTCAAAAAACGCTACGGTATCGCCGGTGCTATAGCTATGGAATGGTCCCAACAGTTCCTTCTCGCCCCGAGGATAATTCGCGACCAGTTCGCCGGGGTCGAATTCCGCATGGGTGACATTGCACCGCCCGCCCCCGGATACCTTTACCTTCCCGAGCACCTCTTTCCCGCGTTCTAAAATGGCAATTTGAAGATTCGGCCGGGCCTCCGCGATATGGATGGCGGAATAAAATCCCGCTGCTCCACCACCGATAACTATTACATCGTAAATCATTTGACCTTGAAGATAAACGATTCCAACGGATTGATGTCGACTCGGACCTCTCCCCGGCCGTTTTCGACTTTCAAGGTTTGTTCGCTACCATACAAAACATCTTTGATAGGATGCTCTCCATCGGAGAGTTGCCATTTTGCGATAATATCCTCCGGGATTTTGAGCTCGAATCCGAAGCGGTCGTTAGCGTTAAAGTTGGAGACAATAATCAGCCTCTCGTTCTCGGACCAGCGCACATAGGATAGTACATGGTGGTTGTACCATTCTGTATTATCCTTATTGTAAAAGTGAATGTCTTGGTACTCGCCCATCAAGGCCTCGCTGCCGACCGTAAAGGTTAGCAGGCGCTGGTAAAAATCGCGCAACGCGGCCTCTTCTTCGGACAATTGTCCGCCGTCAAATTTTTTGTCGTTCAGCCAGCGCTGGTGGTGGGGAACGCCGACATAGTCGAAGATGGAAGTGCGGGTCGGGTCTCCGAAACCAGGTTCTTCGGCAGCGGGCTCGCCGACCTCCTGTCCGAAATAAATCATAACCGGAGCCGTGGTCATGGTGGCGGATACGACCATGGCGGGTTTGCCCTTCATGGCATCACCCGCAAAATCAGGACTCGCAATCCGCTGCTCGTCGTGGTTTTCAAGGAAATGCAGCAGGTGGTGTTCGATCTCTTGTGTGCCTTTTTTGACCACGGGGATGTGGTCCGTCCATCCGTCGCCCTGCATGATGGTCTTGAGGGAGTCGTACATTTCGACCTTGTCGTAGAGGTAGTCCATCTTGCCTTTCCGGATGTATTCCCTGTACAGATCGGGATTGTAGACTTCGGCCAACAAAAAGGCATCCGCGTTCATCATTTTAATGTGACTGTTCATATAGCTCCAAAACTCCACCGGCACCATCTCGGCCATATCGAAGCGGAAGCCGTCCACTCCCATCTCGAGCCAATACAGGGCAATGTCCTTGAACTTGACCCAAGAATCGGGAACATCCTTATCCTTCCAAAATTGAAAATGCTTTTCAAAGTCCTCGGATGCAAATCCCTCGGGAAGTGTATCAAAGTCGTAGGAGCCATCGGGCCGCACCCCATAGTTGATTTTGACCGTCTCGTACCAATCGTTCATATCGGGCCTGGCGGCACGCGAACCATTGCCTGTCCATTTTGCGGGATTTTCCTCGAACTTACCATCCGCCATGGGATGGTCTTCTCCCCCCAACGGCCGGTATCCATCACGCCATTCGGGCACCTGAAAGGCTTCCCCGGGGATGTAGTAAAAGTTGTTGTCCCGCGCATATTCCACCAAGGTATCATCGGACGCTCCAAAGGGTTCATGGCCATCCGGTGTTGATAATCCCTCATAATTCCGGGCCACGTGGTTGGGAACGATGTCGATGAGCAATCGCAATCCCGCTTTATGGGTACGCTTGATGAGCGCCTTGAACTCATCCAATCGCTTCGCGGGATTCTTGGCCAAATCAGGATTCACATTGTAGTAATCTTTCACCGCATAGGGCGATCCGGCCCGGCCCTTGACCACATCGGGGTCGTCATTCGAGATTCCGAATTCGGTGTAGTCGTTGATGACCGCGTGGTGCGGCACCCCGGTATACCATATATAGGTCACACCCAGATTCTTGATTTCGCGCAGCGCCTTCGGGGTGAAGTCGGCGAACTTGCCTATGCCGTTTTCCTTGATGGTGCCCCAGGGCTTGTTAGTGGTGTCAGTGTTCCCGAAAAGTCTTGTGAAGACTTGGTAAACAACCTGTTTCTTTTGTGCGGTATTCTCAGTTTTCATATCGATATCTCTCTCGTTATCCTGCGCTATGCATCCAAAGGCTACTAATAAAATAAGGAATACATATTTTTTCATAGTTCAAACTGTTACGGCCGCTGAGGGCTTCAACACTACCCTATCACCGTTGACCCTGATGGACATCTCTTCTTTGCCCTCCAGAAGGAATTCGGTGCCCTGTGCCTTGACCGATACTTTTACGATGCGATTCCTGAAATTGATTTTAAAGGAATACGATTCCCATTCCTCGGGAATCCGCGGTGTGAAGGATAATTTGTCTTCGATGATGCGCATACCGCCGAAACCTTCGACGACGCTCATCCACGTGCCGGCCATGGAGGTGATGTGCAATCCCTCTTCGACCTCTTTGTTGTAATCGTCAAGATCTAAACGGGATGTGCGAAGGTAAAATTCGTAGGCTTGCTGCATCCGGTTCAGTTTAGCAGCCTGGATGCTGTGTACAC
>JBAUIP010000524.1:0-6498 GCA_049683055.1 Pricia sp. | reverse complement strand
GTACTTCACCACATTCAAACCCAAAATCTTAGGGTCGTACCTACCAGCCCGCACATCGCAGGATTTTTACGTAAAAACAGACAGTATAAGGAAATGTTGCCCGTCGGCATCCGAATCTAAGTTCATTCGAAATCAAATTGAAATCCTGCCTCTTCGGCGGGATTTTTTTATGGCGTTGATCGCGAGCGAAGTGCGGCAATCTGTTTAATACCAAGCCCAAGTTCGAGCAAGACGAAGCGATTTTTTGAAACCCGATACAATCCAAAAAATACGTGGCTCTATGTTCATTATCGGGATGCGATTCAATACCCTGTGCACGCATTAAAAAACGCAGCTTGTGTTTAAAGATTAAGGGGAGGTTGACAATAGCGCAGTTTTTCTGGGCATTTCTGGAATGTTCAATAGATTGCTTAGCTCGCGATATTCTGCATAGTTCAGCTTTATGCTATCGCGTTCAATCCAATATCCTCAAAGGTTTTCACCTCTCGGAACCGTACTATTCCATCTTCGGAAATCTCGGTCAGCTCGACCTTTTGTAAAGTGTTGACCCATTCCGGATTCCAGGGCGCCTTAACCTTCACGTAATTCTCCGTGAAGCCGTGGATGTAGCCCGCCTTGTTCTCCCCTTCGAACAGTACCGTCCGTCGGGTTCCCAACTGGGTTTCGTAGAAGGCCCTCCGCTTTTTAGCGGATAGTCCCCGCAGCATCTTGCTTCGTTTTTTCCTCACTTTTTTAGGTACGGCCCCGTCCATCTCCGCCGCGGGGGTATTGTCCCGTTCGGAATAGGTAAAGACGTGTAGGTACGAAACATCTAGTTCGTTCAGAAAATGGTAGGTCTCCAAAAAATGCGCATCGGTTTCCCCGGGAAAGCCCACGATAACGTCGACCCCGATGCACGCGTGCGGCATGGTATCTTTTATTCGTCGAACTCGATTAACGTACAAATCACTGAGGTACCTTCGGCGCATCCGCTTGAGCATGTCGTCGCTTCCACTTTGCAGGGGAATGTGGAAATGGGGGACGAAGGCTTCGCTCTGCGCCACAAAGTCGATGGTTTCGTTTTTCAGAAGATTGGGTTCAATGGATGAAATCCGAATGCGGTGGATGCCTTCTACCTTATCCAAGTCTTTGACCAGATCTAAAAAAGTATGTTCGTGTTTTTTATTGCCGAATTCTCCCTTGCCGTAATCGCCGATATTGACGCCGGTCAGCACGATTTCCTTAATGCCCTGGGCGGAAATTTCAGCGGCATTCTTGAGCACATTGCCTAAGGTGTCGCTGCGGGAAATTCCCCGGGCCAAGGGTATGGTGCAGTACGTGCATTTATAGTCGCAGCCATCCTGTACCTTGAGGAAGGCCCTTGTGCGGTCGCCAATGGCATAGCTGCCGACGTAGAAATCCGCCTCGTTGATTTCGCAGGCGTGTACTATGGTGCCGTGCCTTCTCCTCGCGGTGGCTACTTTGCCGCCGTTGGAATCCAAATTTCCAATATTGGAATCCGCTTTACCGCCGGCCAAATCTCCCTGGAAAAAACGCTCTTCACTATCCAGCAAATCGTTGATATAATCGGTAAGCTTAAATTTTTCAGTAGCCCCGAGTACGAGATCTACCCCATCAACGGCGGCCAGCTCTTCCGGTTTGAGCTGGGCGTAGCATCCGATGGCGGCCACAAAGGCTTCGGGATTCACCTTTTGCGCTTTTTTGACGATGGTCTTGAAGCGTTTGTCGGCATTTTCGGTGACCGAGCAAGTGTTGATAACGTAGATATCCGCCGGTTCGGAAAAGTCCACCCGCTCAAAATTCTCCTCCGTGAAGCCCCGGGCGATGGTCGAGGTCTCCGAAAAGTTGAGCTTGCATCCCAAAGTGTAAAAGGCGACTTTTTTGTTCATTTCGTTCTACGGATTTCCTGTATTGTCACGGATTTACGGACTGCAAATATAGGAACAAAACAAGAATTTTCGTGAGTTCGCGACTCGGTAAGCACCGCGTTCCGAAGAGTGCATTTCAAAGTCTCTTTGTTATATCTACAATTGATAGGGCGGCTGGCCTTACCGCACTCATTTCAAAGGTTTTTCGCCTATCTGCCAAAGGCGTTTCCCACTTCATAATTACTGGTTTTCAGGTATGTTTCCAAGTATGTAAATTCCATATATTTATCCCCTTACCGCCATCCAACCTCGGCAACCAAAAGAATATTGTTATGAAAAAAATACCATATCCCATTAAAATTGTTTTCGCCTTTATCCTTTTGTTACAGTCGGCCCCAATGCTAGCCCAAGAGGCCGAACTGGAGGAATATTTTCAGGACATGAAGGAGATTTTGACTACGGTGGAATCCAACGGACGAACCTATCGCCAATCCATCGAACAAAGCGCTCCGGGCAACCTAAGAATTACCGTCAACGAGACCAACGAAAAAGGCGGCGAATCCGAAATCGTATACACCCTGTCGCTCTCCGATATCAATCCCCGAGCGACTCGGTCTTTTCCAAAAGGAAATATGATTTGGGTCGAAGTCGTGGCCGAGGGGAACCGGAGATTGTTCAAAAAAAGCTGGGAAGGCGGCGCCAAAATCGCCTACATACCGGACTTTATCCTCTACGCACCCGATGTCGACAATGGTGGTGACCTCGCACAAGCCTTTCAGGAATCGGTGCCTTTTGCAAAAGAGGTGGAAGAAAAATCGCTCTCCTTAAAAACTTACGACGACCATGTGGACTGGCTGACCTCCGAAATCGGAAGGGTCAAACTTTCGAATGAAATGGTGGAACAGACCTTGTCCGTTAGCTCAGATGGCAGCGATGTAGTCACCCTAGTGCAGATCAAAGACGGACGTAAACTGGAATATGTTTTCAATCTATCCCAACTCCATTCGAACTCCGCGCAATTGGAAATCGGCGGTGATGAAATCTTTATCGAGCTGCGGACGAAAGGCGAAAATAAGGCCATCAAATACTCCGAAGACGGCCGTTTCCGGATTTATCGGAATAATATATTCTTCTACGCCAATTCTTTGGACCAGGCCAAAAAGATGCAGATGGTGCTCAAAAACATTATTCCCTTGGCGGAAAAGGAATTCAAAAACGCCCAACCGGAATTCAGTTCGGAGGACGATATGATTCGATCTATCAATGAAGATATCAAACAAGTATCCATACCGGAGGGAAGAATTCAACAGCGAATAGACCTCGACGGCAACACCGCAAAGGTTTCGATTGAGGAAATTACGGACAAGCGGCAATTGGAAAACAAATACACTTTCAGTTTGACCGATATCAATGCCCTCGGCATTCGGAATGTGGACTCGAAGTCCCGCTTATTTCTTGAGCTACCGGTCAAGAACGGCCAACCCTTTATCCGTCACGTGGAGAATGGGGTACCGCAGAACTTCAGGGATTATTTTCGGATGTATTTCGAATCCCGTGAAGACGCTCTTCGCGCCGAGGATGCCTTGAAATCCCTCATTAAGGAGCGGCAGCGTCAAAAGGAAGAAGCCGAAATCGGTTCGCGAATGAGCTTGAGTAAGGCATGGGACAATCTGGAAACCCAAGTAAAGGCAGTGGAACTCGACGATCGCAGTTTTGAGCAAACGATTCGTATGGTCGATATGGAAACCAGTGCGCTACAATTCAATAAATTGATTACCGACCGAAAACGTACTCGGGAATTAATATACGAATTCGGTGCCAAGGATGTAAATCCCTTTACTGCCGAAATACAGGTCTCAGGCCCGAGGGTCTGGGTGGAACTGCTTACCCGCAATAAGAACAAAACCATCAAGTTTACCGAAGACGGCGAATTACGGAATTATGACTATCTCGTGGAAATCGAGGCAACCTCCATTGCCAATGCCAAGGCGATTTTAGCCTCCTTTAAATTTCTATCGGAGAAATACAACGACCGTATCGGGAAATAGGGCCATCGGCTTGAAACCCTTTTTCTAGCTAAAACTTATAGCGGGATATTTTAGTATTTAAGATAAGCGACCGGAACCGCGAGATGCTTGATGCAGATTAGACTGCTCCAGACTTGGGGAACTCTAATGAAAATCATCTTCTAGTACTTTCGCCATTTTTTTGTCAGTTCAAAAACATGCTTTAGGATTCGAGCTTCCTGTTCATCGAATTCCACTTGCCGCCGCGCCATCATGACCTTGGCGGCCTCGAAGGCTTTTTCTGGCAAGTAGGTGGAAAAGCCGCTCGCCCCGCCCCAACTGAAACTGGGAATAAAATTCCGGGGAAACCCCGGCACGTAAATGTTGACATTGACCCCGACCACGGTACCTGTATTCAGCATGGTATTGATTGCCGTTTTGCTGTGGTCGCCCATCATCAGGCCACAAAATTGGAGACCCGTTTGTTCGAAACTTTCCGTGGCATAGTTCCAAAGACGTACTTTGGCGTAATTGTTCTTAAGGTTCGAATTGTTGCTGTCCGCCCCGATGTTGCACCACTCCCCCAGCACTGCATTCCCGAGATAACCCTCATGACCCTTGCTGGAATATCCAAAAATCACGGCGTTACTCACTTCTCCCGCAATCTTGCAATGTGGACCAAGGCTAGTGGCACCGTATATCTTACCGCCCATTTTGACTACGGAATGTTCACCCAAGGAAAAGGCGCCGCGTACCATGGCTCCTTCCCAGATTTGGGAATTTTTGGCGAGATAGATCGGGCCTTCGGTAGCGTTCAGAATACTGTATTCTACTTGCGCGCCTTCCTCCAAAAAAATATTTTCGGGATGAATGACACGATTGGTATCCGAAATCGGTGCGCTTTTTCTTCCGGCGGTAATATGGTCGAAATCTGCTTGTAGGGCTTCCCCGTTTTTTTCAAAAATATCCCAAGTGTTGACGATTTGAACTATATCTTCCTGCCAATCGATGCGGTCGAAGGAGGACCAATCGCTTTTTTCGGTTAATTTCGGGATATCTTCCGTATACAAGGCGATCAAATCGTCTCCATAAAAAATTGCTTGGTTCTGCCGAAGTCCTTTTATCATTTCCACCAAATGTCCGTTCGGCAAATAGGAAGCATTGATCAGTACATTTTCGTCCATTGCGGTCAATGGGAACTTTTCCGAAAGGTACTCCTGAGTGATGGTCGAGGTGGTACTTTCCAAATACCTTTCCCATTTTTCACGGATGGTGAGGATGCCGACTCGAATATCCGCTACGGGCCTGGTAAAGGTGAAGGGCAATAGGTTGTCACGGACCGGACCGTCAAATAGAATGTAGTTCATGAAGAGATCGTTTTAGATAAAAGTAACGAATATGGCTGTAAGGTGATGATAGCGTGCAGGAATGATTTTGGCCGTTTCAGGTATTCCGATTGGCAAATTAGGTCTACGGCAAACCAACAGTTATTGTTACCAAAAAAATACCCCCGGGTTATCGGGGGCATCTCAATACTTTGCAGATAGGAAAAATTACTCCTTTTCCTTTTTGTCGGCGTCAGCCTTCGGAGCCTCTTTGGAAGCACTCTCCGCTTTCGGGGCTTCCACCTTGCCTTCGGGCTTGGCATCGGCTTTTGGAGCTTTCGTTTTGCCTTCAGCTTTCGCATCGGCCTTTGGAGCTGTATCAGCTTTCGAGGCTTCCTTTTTATCGGTACCGGATTTGGCATCGGCCTTTGGAGCTGTATCAGCTTTGGGAGCTTCTTTTTTATCGGCACCGGATTTGGCATCCGCTTTGGAAGCTGTTTCAGCTTTCGCGCCGGTATCGGCCTTAACGGCCGGCGCTTCTTGCTTGTCAGCTGCATCCTCCGTCTTTTCGGCGGGAGCCGCCTTTTTCTTTTTGAACTTGTCGTATTTGCTCTTAAACTTATCGATACGTCCGGCAGTATCCAAGAATTTAGCTTTTCCGGTATAAAAAGGATGGGAAGTGCGGGAAATTTCCAATTTTACAAGTGGATATTCTTCTCCGTCGACCTCAACGGTTTCCTTGGTTTCGGCGGTGGATTTTGTGAGGAAAATATCGTCGTTGGACATGTCCTTGAACGCGACCAATCTAAAATTTTCCGGATGGATGTCTTTTTTCATGTGGATATAGTTTTTGCGCCCATTTCCGACAGGCACTACTTTTCAGGCTGCAAATTTAGGTATTTTTTGGTGACTGGCAATTTTATGCCCGAAAAAAGGGGAAGAAAAAATTTGTACTTTTAAACGTAACAAAACGGGCCATCGAAACACTAATTCCTTAAAACAACCTAAATACACTATATCATGGAAGAAAATCAACCTAAAACCGGGAATATCTCATGGAAATATGGCGCCTTGGCCGGTGCTGCGGTAGTCGCCTTTTCATTGATGCTCTATAGCATGGATATGATTTATGAGCAAAGCGTAGCGGTCAGCCTTATTCCTTTTATACTGGTGACCGTTGCGATAGTTATGGCGATATCCCAGTTCAAAAAAGGCAATCTTGGATTTTTAAAACTGTCCGAAGCCCTAAAAATAGGAACCGGCGTCGGCGTAGTTGCGGGCATCATCGGAGTTCTATAT
>JBAUIP010000523.1:0-4025 GCA_049683055.1 Pricia sp. | reverse complement strand
CCTTTCCCTCCAAAAGCTGGAATCAGGGTGTCCACATACAAAAGACCCAAAACCACCATCACAATGGTTACCAACAGGGTCAGGGTAATCTGGTTCCCAAAGGTCTTCAGCGCTTTCTCGGAGTTGTCCGCACCGAGAGCCCGAGAAATAATGCTCGACCCACCAATACCAATGGCCATACCGAGGGCGGCGATAAAGAAGGATACCGGAAGCACTACATTAATGGCGGCAATGGCGATAGAACCGATCCAATTGCCCACGAAAATGGAGTCGACCAAAACATTGAGCGACATGACCAGGATGCCGATGGATGCAGGTACGGATTGCCGTATCAGCAACTTGCCAATAGGTTCCGAACCGAGCTGTTCCGCGGATACTTTTGCCATAAATGTAAATGTCCTCCCGGTCGGGTGGTGTTTGAATTAGGTCAGTTAGATGATACCGATGAGTATGAAACCGGAAGTTCTGCTGTGGCGCCCCATGAATTCACCCACTCCGCCATCACCTGTACCCAAGCATCGCTGTCGTTCAAGCAGGGAATATGCTTGTAATCCGTTCCGCCGGCTTCCAGAAATTGCTCCTTTCCTTCCATGGCGATTTCCTCCAAAGTTTCTAGGCAGTCCGCCACAAACGCGGGAGTTATGACCGCCAAACGCTTCACACCCTCCTTGGCCAATCGCTCGAATTCATAATCGGTATAGGGTTTAAGCCAAGGGTCGCCGGCCAAGCGGGACTGGAACGAGGAGCTTACCTTATCTTCGGGAAGCCCCATATGGGCCTTTACCAATTCGGTCGTCTTATAGACCTGATGTCGGTAGCAGGTATTGTGCGCGACGGAATTGACAGAGCAACAGCTTCCGTCTATTTTGCAATGGTAACTGGTGGGATCCGATTTTCTGATATGTCTCTCAGGGATGCCGTGGTAGGAGAACAAAATATGGTCGTAATCGAAATCCTCCAATCCCGCGGCAATCCGTTCGGACAGTACCCTGATGTATTCGGGATGATGGTAAAAAGCCGGCAGCGTGGTCAATCGCATCGGAGAAAAAAATTCTTTTTGAACTTCCATGGCTTTAACGACCACCGTCTCATAGCTTGACATGGCATAATGGGGATACAAGGGTACCAATAGTACCTCGTCGACCCCTTTGTCCTGAAGCTCCTGCAAGGCTTTTTTGATGGTCATGGTGCCGTAGCGCATTCCCAAGGCTACCGGCATTTCGGTCATGGCACGCAGTTTCTTTGTGAAACGCTCGGAGATAACGATGAGCGGCGAGCCTTCGTCCCACCAAATTTTCGCGTAAGCCTTAGCCGATTTCTTCGGACGCGTCTGTAGGATTATTCCCCGCACCAAGATAGTCCGCAGCCATTTCGGAGCGTCGATGACCCGCTCGTCCATCAAAAATTCGTCGAGATAAGGTTTGACATCTTTGGCAGTGGGATTTTCGGGGGATCCGAGGTTGGCGAGCAGAATTCCTTTCATTGAAGCAACTTTTTTACAAAAATAAGCCTTGAAATACATCCCCATGGCATTAGGTCTCAATAACTTTTGATATACCGATAGATTGCATTAATATTTGATGGGATTTTATCTAAAAACCATTAATTTATCCTATTCTTAAAGTAAAATCAATACTTAACCAAATCCACAATGCTCAACGAATTTTTTAGCGAGAACAACCGTTCACTGCTCTACGTCTTGGGAACCTTGATCGGTTTGATAATTGCCTATTTTATCTTGATTTCCATTATTCGACGCTATGGAAAAAATCCTAAATACCTAATTCCGCTCGAAGCCGTAAAGCGGGTAAGTAGGCCGATTATCCTGATATTTCTGTCCATTTTAATCCGTTTGGAGGCTTTGAGACACCTTCTGGGACTCGAAGAATACGCTTATTGGTTTCGCAAGTCGAGCATTTTGCTATTCATTTTTGCCTTTACCTGGCTCATGCTCTGCGCCATAAAAATTTTAAAACACCATATCACTGGAAAATATAATATCGCTTCTGAAGACAATCTGAAGGCCAGAAAGGTGACGACCCAGTTCAATATTTTGGAACGGATCATCATCTTCATACTTATCGTATTCGCTATAGGCATTGCCTTGATGAGCTTTGAAAGCATAAGGGAAATTGGTGTAAGTATTTTCGCCTCCGCAGGGGTAGCAGGTATCATTATTGGATTGTCGGCCCAAAAAATGATCGGAACCATTCTGGCGGGTATCCAGATTGCCATTGCCCAACCCATAAAAATCGATGATGTGGTCATTGTGGAGGGGGAATGGGGCCGTATCGAAAAAATTATGTTGACCTACGTGGTGGTTGCCATCTGGGATAAAAGGCGGCTGATCGTACCAACCACTTATTTTATCGAGAAACCTTTCCAGAACTGGACGAAGTCTTCTTCCGACATTTTGGGAACGGTTTTTCTGTATACGGATTACGACGTGCCCTTCGATAAACTGAGGGAAGAACTGACCCGTATACTTGAAAGCACCGATATGTGGGATGGAAAAGTCAACGCTCTTCAGGTTACCGATTCCAAACCGCAGCATGTGGAGATCCGGGTCTTGGTGAGCGCCAAGGATTCACCCACAGCATTCGATCTTCGGGTGATGGTCAGGGAAAAATTGATTCTGTTTTTACAACGTGATTATCCTGAAAGTCTGGCCCGTACCCGCTTGTATCTGCAAAATTTGGGGGATGCGGAAAATACACCGGAGGAATAGCCGTTATACCTAGAACTGATTTCCGGTTTTAACGGTTTCTAGGGATGCCCTTTTAGTCGAACTGCCCTAATTTTGCAAGGAACAAGATTGGATTTTTCGTCGACAACCGATAATTTCACAAGTGAAGTGAAAAACTTGGGATAGTTCGATGTTACCGCCTATCGCCTCATTATTGTGCCATCTCTATAGGGTTGGATGCATTTGCGCGACCCGGCCGCTTAAAAAAATGCTATGCGATTTTTATTTTCCTTGCTCTTTTGCTTTTCATGTTTCGCGGCCTTGCCCCAAGAAGCCAAAAGCCTGCTGTGGGAAATATCCGGCAACGGATTGGAGAAATCCTCTTACCTCTATGGTACAATGCACGTGAGTAAGAAAATCGCCTTCCGATTGGATGATGTCTTCTACGAGGCCTTGGACCAAAGTGAGATGGTCGCTTTGGAATCCGACCCCGGACTGTGGCTTGAAAACCAGGACCGTATGGCCCCCAGCGCATATGGTTTTGGAGGAGGATACGTTCCGAAAGGCTTCTATGCCACTGCCTTTAAGGTGGAGAATCCCAAAAAGGAACACTTGGCGGCCTACCTCGCCTACGAAGATCGAATCGTCAACAACATCCTTTACCGAACCAACGAATATTCCCAGAATTTCGAGGAGGAGACCTATCTCGACATGTTCATCTACCAAGCGGGGAAAAAGTTCGACAAGCCCATCGTCGCCCTCGAGGATATGGAAGAATCATCCGCCCTGGTCGGCCGCGCCAGCATGAACGCCATGAAGCAAAAACCGGATGAATGGCTGCAGAAAAAGATGCAGCAATCCGACCCGATGTTTTTGTTACAGGATGCCTACCGGGAGCGCAATATCGCCTTGCTCGATTCCATCGACCGGGCCATGTATACCGACCATTACATGAAGAACATGCTGCACATCCGCAATGCCAATATGGCTAAGAAGTTGGATTCTATCATGCCGATGGGAAAGGTCTTTGCCGGTGTCGGGGCAGCCCATTTGCCGGGCGAAGAGGGCGTTATCGATCTATTGCGCAAAAAAGGCTATACTGTCAAGCCGCTGACCTCCAAATCAAGTGCCACGGGAAAAACCCTGAAATCGAAATTCGAGAAAAAAAAGCGGGATAACCAATACGCATCCTACGGCCCCGAAGACGGTTTTTTTGCCATTGACCTGCCGAACAAGCTCTATCCGGTATCCGATTTAGGTAAGACCACCTACGTATCCCCCGACCTGGCCAACGGTAGTTTTATCGTAGTGAATCGCATTCCGACCCATTCCTTTCTCA
>JBAUIP010000522.1:0-4060 GCA_049683055.1 Pricia sp. | reverse complement strand
CTTCCGTGGTGCGTACCGGCTTTGTGCCCCAGGAAGATCAAGGTATCATCTTTATGAACGTGGAATTGCCCCCGGGATCATCGGTTGATCGAACGCGCGAGGTCAACGACATGCTGTACGACAAAATGAGCGAGATTGCCGGGGTCGAGGGCATGTTTGTCATTGACGGCCGGAGCCTTCTCAACGGCGTAGGAAGCAACTACGGTTTCGGAATCGCCAAATTGGAAGATTGGGGCGAACGGGAGGCTGATTCCCTATCCCTGGAAAGTGTCATCGGAAAAATGTTCGGAATCGCCGCCGGGATTCCCGAGGCAGAAATCATATTTTTCGGCCGCCCCAGCGTTCCGGGTTTTGGGAACTCCGCCGGGGTAGAGGTCAACCTGCTCGACCGTAGTAGCGGAAGCTTTCAGGAATTGGATGCCGCGAACCAAGAATTTATCGGCAAACTGTCTCAGCGGCCGGAGTTCAAGTTCGCCCAATCGGCCTTCAGCACCGAATATCCACAGTACGAGCTGCAGGTGAACGTACCGCTGGCCAAGGAAAAAGGGGTTTCGATAAGCAGTATCTTCTCCACTTTGCAGGGCTATATCGGCAGTATCTTCGCGACGGATTTTTCCCGCTTCGGGAAGCAGTACCGGGTCTATGTGCAGGCCCTTCCGGAAGATCGCGCCAACAAAGATGCGCTGAACGGAATTTTCGTTCGCGCACAGAACGGCGAAATGGCTCCCATTACCGAGTTTATCGACTTGAAACGGGTTTATGGCCCGCAGGCGGTCACGCGCTTCAACCTTTTCAATTCCACCGGTATCACGGCGGCGATGAACCCGGGTTTCAGTACCGGTGACGGTATTGCGGCGGTCAACGAGGTATCCGAAACCCTTTCCTCCGATTATAGTACGGCCTACTCCGGTCTCTCCCGAGAAGAGGTGAATGCGGGCAACCAGGCGACCATCATCTTTTTACTATCCATTGTGTTCGTGTACTTTTTATTGGCGGCGCAGTACGAAAGTTACCTGATTCCGTTTTCCATCCTATTCTCCCTCCCTTTAGGGGTCATGGGGGCCTATTTGACCACCCAGTTCGCAGGGCTGCAGAACAATATTTATTTTCAGATTGCGCTGATTATGCTGTTGGGACTGTTGGCGAAAAATGCCATCCTGATTGTAGAATTCGCCTTACAGCGTCGGCGACAGGGTGAAACCATACTCAATGCGGCCATCGATGGCGCGGAGACCCGGCTGCGGCCCATCCTTATGACCTCTTTCGCCTTTATTTTAGGCCTGATGCCGCTCGTGCTCGCCAGTGGCGTGGGCGCCGCGGGAAACCGATCCATTGGCACTGGCGCCGTTGGCGGACTTTTCGTGGGCACGGTGTTCGGGGTATTCGTCATCCCCATCCTATTTATCTTTTTCCAATGGCTGCAGGAAAAGATTTCCGGGCCACCACAGGCCGTTGCGGATGCAAAAACTACTGAAAACGATTGATATGAACCTTAAAATGTTATATAGGATAATTCTTACTCTTGCCGTTCCCGTGCTGCTATCCTCTTGCTTTGCCGCGAAGGATTATGAGCGACCGGAAATCGTAGATCAAGCCGGTTTCAGAACGGATAGCCTTCCACAGGATACCCTATCCATCGCCAATCTACCGTGGAAAGAGATGTTTACGGACCCTATTTTGCAGGGATATATAGAGGAAGGTCTGGCGAACAATATCGACATCCGTATCGCAATTCAGCAGATTGCGAGGTCGGATGCCTTTTTCAAGCAGGGTAAAGCGGGATTCTACCCTACCTTGCAAGGCAATGCACAATATACCCGACAAGAAATATCGGCAAACAGTCAGTTCGGGGCCCAGTTTTCTTCGCTGGATATTTATCAGCTGAGCAGTAACCTTTCTTGGGAGGCCGATATCTGGGGGAAAATACGCAGCCAGAAACGGGCTTTCAACGCAACCTACTTGCAGAGCGTAGCGGCACATCAGGCGGTTAAGACCGAGCTCATTTCGCGCATCGCTATCGCTTATTATAGTCTTCTGTCGCTCGACGAACAAATTCGGATTACGTCCGAGACGGTGGAAACCCGAGAAAATGCCCTCAAAACCACCAAGGCCCTAAAAGAGGCAGGAAATGTCACCGCTGTTGCAGTAAAACAGACAGAGGCCCAGTTGTATTTTGCGGAGGGTCTGCTGGTCGACCTGAACCGGGAGGCACGCCTGCAGGAAAACACGCTATCCATATTATTGGGAAAAGAACCTGTCGATATCGCAAGGGGCGATCTTGCCGCTCAGAACATTGAGGCCGTCATGCGCCTCGGAGTGCCGATGCAACTTCTGCGAAATCGACCCGACGTCATCGCCGCGGAGTATAGTTTGGTCAACGCGTTTGAATTGACCAACGTGGCACGGGCTAATTTTTATCCATCCCTTACCCTTAGCGCAACTGGAGGACTTCAAAGTTTGGACTTTAGTGAATTATTTGACAGTACTTCCTTATTCGCTACGTTGATTGGCGGTCTGACCCAACCCATTTTCAACGGCCGCCGTATTCGTACCCAGTATGAAGTCTCCCAAGCGGACCAAGAACAGGCGCGATTGGATTTCCGACAGGCCATCTTGACCGCCACCAAAGAGGTTTCGGACGCCTTCTACACCTACGAGGCCGCCATCGAGAAAATCGAAATCAAGCAAAAAGAGTTCGAGGCCTACGATATCGCGACCGACTATTCCGAGGAATTATTGGATAATGGCCTTGCCAATTATCTGGAGGTGCTGAACGCCCGCGAAAACGCGCTGAACTCAAGCTTGAGCGTTATCGATGCGCGCTTCAACCAGCTTTCTTCGATGGTAGAATTGTATCGGGCCGTTGGGGGAGGGTGGAAGTAGTCTTGAATCCGGCGTCCCCGAAGCGGTCATGCGGATAAGCTTCTAACGGTTTATCCAAAACGCCCGAACCGGACTTAATTAAAGCCTATCCCATAACTTAAAGGGTTTTTGCTTCAACTGCGAATTATAATATCGAATATCGCCAGTAACCTCATCTCCCAGCCAATCTGGCCTTTCGAAAGTTTCGTTTTCGTGCCGTAGCTCAATCTCGGCCAAAATCAGGCCTTCGTTGTCACCATGAAACTCGTCTATCTCGAAAATATGACTTCCTATTTTAACCTCGAAGCGTGTTTTGTCCACCACTCCCGACTCGCAGAGTTGCAAAAGGTTTTCGGCATCGGTGAGGTCAATTTCGCGTTCCCATTCGAAACGGGTAGTACCCGCCTCGTTCGATTTCCCTTTGACGGTCAAAAACCCGGCATCATCCCTAATGCGGATGCGTACAGTACGCTCCGGATGGGTGTTCAAAAAGGCTTGGACAATTCTTTCCTTTGATGTCGCCTCGTTCCGATAGTCGGTGGAACGAACCAGGAATTTACGTTCGATTTCAATCATCTTAGCCTAAATTTACGGTATGCAAACGGATATTCCGGTACGAAAAATCATCCACGTCGATATGGACGCTTTTTATGCCTCCGTCGAACAGTTGGATAATCCCGAACTACGCGGGAAACCCATTGCCGTTGGTGGCAGTTCGCAACGCGGAGTGGTGGCTGCGGCGAGCTACGAGGCCCGTAAATTCGGGGTGCGCAGTGCCATGAGCAGTATTTTGGCCAAACGGAATTGTCCCGATTTGATTTTTGTCAAGGCTAGGTTTGACCGCTACAAGGAAATATCTAAGCAAATTAGGGCTATTTTCCATGAATACACCGATTTGGTCGAACCGCTTTCTTTGGATGAGGCTTATCTGGACGTAACCAAGAACAAAAAAGGAAATCCCTCCGCGACCCTGATTGCCAAGCAAATCCGCCAGCGAATTCTCGAAGAAACGGGACTCAACGCCTCCGCCGGCATCTCCATCAACAAGTTTATCGCCAAGGTTGCCAGCGATATCAACAAACCCAACGGGCAAAAAACGGTCAACCCCGAAGAGGTCATCGAGTTTCTGGAAAACCTCGAAATCCGAAAATTCTACGGCGTAGGAAAAGTGACCGCCGAAAAGATGTACAAATTGGGC
>JBAUIP010000521.1:0-5794 GCA_049683055.1 Pricia sp. | reverse complement strand
GGACTTACCGATACCCGCAGTTTTTTATCCTGATAGCTTTCAAAATTCTGTACATTGGGCGTAATCACAATATCACCGATTGGGGTTGGAATATTCTTTCCAAAGGCAAAGATTTTGACCGGTTGGTCTTCCTCTTCGGTGTATCCAAAGGTGGTAGAGGATGAAATCGTTATAAAGAATTCGAAGTTGGATTTGTTGACGATGGAATCCTCCGAGATAAAGTTTAGGTTTACTGGGGGATTCGTGTAAAGTTCGCTCTCAATAATATTACCCTGAACCATTATTTTAGTGTTCAGGTTCAGTTCGCGCACCACCTCGATAAAATTAGAACGTGAATTAACAATCTGCAGCTCGTCTTCAACCTTGTTCTTGCCTCCCCCTAGAATCGCGATATCCTGAAAGACATCGAGCTCGGAACCAGAGGATTTATCCTCCAGAATCTGAATTTGGGTCTGTACCGCATATTTGGGAGTGGCGTATCTTAGATATAAAAAGGCCAAGGCCAAGGCAATGATAACGCAAAGCACGAACCACTTCCAGTGGGCGGTATAGGTGTTGATTATATCCTTCAGGTCGACGGAGTTGTTCGCTTTTGGATTTTCAGAGGTAGTACTCATCGTCTCGTTGGGGTTTGCTACGTAATTAATCTCTTTTGAAAACGCGATTTGGTTTGTAAAGACGCGACCTTTTACAGATGCGGCTCAATCAATTTGTTCTTGTGATAATAAATATCGTAGAAGTGATGAGTAGAGACGCGATGGAAACCGCAATGCTTGCCCTATTATCCAAAGCCGAGGCGGTAATGGCCGATTTGTTGGGTTCTACGTATACAACGTCGTTTTGGGTAAGATAGTATACCGGAGAACTCAAAGCCTCTTTTCTTTTAAGGTTGATACGGTGGTACACCTTAGTGCCATCGAAATCACGGATGACCAAGATGTTTTCCCTTTTTCCCTTGATGGTTAAATCGCCGGCTAAGCCCAAGGCTTCCAATATTGTGATGCGTTCCCCGTTTACGGGGTAGGTTCCGGGCCGGTTGACCTCGCCCAGAATGGAAACCGTGAAATTAAGCAACCTTATATTAATGATGGGATCCTTTAGGTATTCGGAAAGCCGTTCCCTGAGCAACATCCGCAATTCTTCTGGGGAAAGTCCAGCCACTTTTATTTTTCCGATAACGGGAAAATCGATTTCCCCATCCTTATCGATAATGTAATCGACCTGCTGCTGACGTCCGTTGTTATTGCTACGCTGCTGCCCCAGCGCGTCGGTAGAATTATTATCAAATCCCCCACGAAACAAGTTGAAAGGCGCACTGGCCGCGTTATCGAGGGTAGACACATAGATGCTAATCACATCGTCTACCTTGAACTTGGGCGTAAAGGTGTTTTTGTCTACCAAGGTCTCGAAATCACCGGAATTCTGGAAGTACACCACGTCTTCTTTGGAGGCGCAGGAGGATATCAAGATAGCGAAAACCACCAAAAATGGTAAGGCTTTAAAAATACGTTTCAGTCTATTTGTCATGTTAGGAAATTTTGTGCAATGATACTAAAAAATTAAACTAGTAGTGACGCCCGTGTAAGTAAAAAGCTCAGTAGGATTCAGAAAAGAATGCCTTCTACAAGACTTTTTTTAAAGGCCTTTCCTTGACCTTTGCCGGCTTCTTTTGGTCCAATTCGCAAAGGTCGGAATTGTTGGAGATATATTCCGGTACGATTTCTTTCATCAAGCTGACCGTACTGCCGTTGAAGAACATGTTCGATACGCAAAGCTCGTCGATTTTCGACCGCACTTGGGTATAATCCATTTCACGGGTCTTGCTGATCATAATCTTTTTATGATAGGTCGGCAGGGTATTTTCGCCATTGGCCAACAGCTCTTCGTACAGCTTTTCGCCGGGCCGCAATCCCGTAATCTTGATATTGATGTCCTCGGGATAGCGCAAACCGGATAGTTTGATCATGTTTTTGGCCAAATCGTATATTTTAACGGACTCGCCCATATCAAAGATAAATATTTCACCGCCATCGCCCATCGCCCCGGCTTCCAAGACCAATTGCGAGGCTTCGGGAATGGTCATAAAATATCGGGTCACATCTTCGTGGGTGACGGTCAGGGGACCTCCTTTTTCGATTTGTTTTTTAAATAAGGGAATGACCGAACCGTTGGATCCGAGCACATTCCCGAAACGGGTGGTTATAAATTTGGTCTTACCTTGTTGCTGCATACAGCCCACGTACATTTCGGCAATACGTTTGGTGGCCCCCATTACGTTGGTCGGGTTGACCGCCTTATCTGTGGAGATAAAGATGAACTTTTCGGTATTGTGGCTGAGTGCCAGGTCGGCTACTACCTTAGTACCGGCAATATTAATTTTGATCGCCTCATAGGAGTTGTATTCCATCAAGGGCACATGTTTGTAAGCGGCGGCATGAAAAATGATATTCGGCTTATGCTCCTGAAAGATATTGTTCAAACGGTTTTTATCGCGCACATCTCCGACGATGGGCAAAAAGTTGTGATAGCCGTTCTGCTTTAGTTCCTGCTGCAGGTCGTAGAGCGCCGATTCGGATTGATCGATAATGATCAGCGACTTATAGTTATAAGTACACACTTGGCGTACGATTTCACTTCCGATCGATCCGGCACCTCCAGTGACCAGAACGACCTTATCTCTTACTGCCTCAGATATTTTAGAGTTTTTGATGCTGATCGGCGCCCGGTCCAGCAAATCTTCAATCTCCACTTGTTTGATTTGCGAGGCTTTTAGTTCTCCGTTAATCCACTGTTCGACCGGCGGTACGATCTTGACCTTCACAGGAAAATCCACTAAACTTTCGACCATCGCTTTCAAGCGTTTCGGATCGATATTCTGCATGGAGAAAATGACCTCCGAAACCCTGTTCCTAAGCAAAAACTCGCGGTGCAAGATCTCTTTCGGATATACCTTGACCCCGTTGATGAGCTTACCGACCTTCTTATCGTCTTCATCGACATAACCTATGACCCTGACCTTGCTCTTACTGTGATTGGCCAAGGCATTTTGAGTGAGGATGCCCGATTCGCCGGCCCCATAGATCAAAACGTTCCGATTGGTCTTAAAACCGCGGGCCATCATGTTGTCGAACAGGGCCTTGAATACATAACGGGAGGCCGTCAAGGCAATAAAGGCCAGAAGACTATGGATGATTATAATGCCCAAGGGAACCGTAAAATCATCTAAAATACCAAGTTCCCGATTAAAGAGTACTATGGTAATCAATAGGATGCTGGACAAGCAAATGGCGTTGAAAATATTGTACACGTCCCGAACTCCGGTATGCCTTACTACGCCTTTGTGGGAGCCCGTAAAAACAAAAGCTGCCAGAGCGATTAGGGAAATAATAGGAAGCTGAATAAAAAGTTTTTCAATTTCAAAATCCAAAGTCAGATTGAAACGGATAAGATAAGATAGCACGAATGAAATGGCAATCATGCAGACGTCTATCAACAGTACGAGCCACTTCGAGGCATATCGGTGTGAGTTGCTTACTAAATAGGCTTTGATCATCTTATTGGTTCTTTATAATCAGGTCGGTTATCCGTTGAAGGTCTTCCTGTAATAGGTTAGATCCGCTAGGCAGACAAAGGCCGCGGTCGAACAGGTCTTGGGAGGTTCCGTCACAAAAATGGGGGACATTCTCAAAAACTGGCTGCAAATGCATGGGTTTCCATAAAGGTCTTGATTCAATGTCCTCTTCCAGCAGGGCCAGGCGTAGGTTTTCCCGGTGCTCAAAAGACGGTGTGAGGATACAGGTCAGCCAGCGGTTGCAAAAGAAACCATCGGGCTCTTCTAGGAATTCGATATCGGACAGATGGCCCAAGTTTTTCTTATAAAATTCATAGTTACTTCGTCTGGCGGCCACCCGGTCATCGAGCACCTCCATCTGACCGCGGCCGATACCGGCGAGCACATTGCTCATCCTATAATTATAGCCTACGGATGAATGCTGGTAGTGCGGTGCGTCATCACGGGCCTGAGTGGCCAGAAAGACCGCTTTTTTCTTATGCCCATCGGTTTTGGCGATCAGAGCGCCCCCACCGGAAGTCGTGATGATTTTATTGCCGTTGAAGGAGAAGATTCCTATATCGCCAAAACTACCACATTTAGTGTTTTTATAACTGCTTCCCAAGGCTTCGGCACTATCTTCGACCACGGGAATTCCATAACTTTGAGCGACGCGGGAGACTTCCTCGATCTTGTAGGGCATCCCATACAAGTGCACCGCCACGATGGCCTTGGGTTTTTTTCCGTTGGCCATACGGTCCAGAATCGCTTTTTCGAGTAGTTCGGGAGAGATGTTCCACGTATCCTTTTCGCTATCCACAAAAATAGGGGTAGCGCCCAGATACATAATGGGATTCGCGGAAGCGGAAAAGGTAAAACTTTGGCAGAGCACCTCATCCCCTTGGGAAACACCGAGTAGCTGAAGCGCCAAATGAATGGCGGCCGTACCGGAGCTGAGGGCGGCCACATGAACATCTTCGTCCACATAATCCGCAATCGCCTTTTCGAATTGGTCGACATTGGGGCCCAAGGGAGCGACCCAGTTGGTGTCGAAGGCTTCTTTAACGTAGATTTCTTCTGTACCACCCATGTGGGGCGATGACAGCCATATTTTATCGTGTACCGTTGTTTTCAATAGCTTAAAGGTTGTGGGGCCGCGTTACGGCTCCGTGTAAGTTCTCAATCTATTTGGGACGGTAAAAGTACTATTAATAGTTTCTTACGAAGGGTAAAACTAGTCGAACCCGCCGAAAAAATCGGTTAGCTGTACTATACGGCTTTAAAAGGTCACATTTTCCCTCCGTCTGACATACGTTGAAATATCTCTTACGGATTTTTGCACGGGGTCAAAGACGATGCTAAAATAAGGAATTTATGCTAAAAAAAACACAAAATTTTAGGATGAAATACTCAATTACAGGAAGTTGGAAAGTACAGAGGCGTCCCTTGGACCGGATGGTAATTTTTTTGGGTGGAACGGGACGGTTTTTTGGTCAGGGCGAGACTATTTTTTAGTCTAGGCAGGCCTATTTTCGATTGTATTTTTTGAAATCCTTGTGTTCTTTCTTATAAAGTTCCTCTTCGGGAAGAGCCTTGAAATATTCGTAAGTCTTTTTCATACCATCGGCTCGGGACACCTTCGGTTCCCATCCCAAAAGCTCCTTGGCCTTTGAGATATCGGGCTGCCGTTGCATGGGGTCGTCTTTGGGCAGGGGCTTATAAATGATTTTTTGGTCGGTGCCGGTCAGCTTGACGATTTCCTCGGCAAAATCCTTGATGGTGATTTCGTGGGGGTTACCTATATTCACCGGCTGTGCATAATCGCTCAGTAGTAGGCGATAGATGCCCTCGACCTCATCGTCGACGTAGCAGAAGGAACGAGTCTGGCTTCCGTCACCGAACACGGTCAAATCCTCACCCCGAAGCGCCTGCCCGATAAAGGCGGGGATCACCCGTCCGTCATTCAAGCGCATGCGCGGGCCATAGGTGTTGAAAATGCGCACGATGCGGGTCTCCACCCCATGAAAGCGATGGTAGGCCATGGTGATAGATTCCATAAAGCGCTTGGCCTCGTCGTAGACCCCACGGGGCCCAATGGTGTTTACGTTGCCGTAGTACTCCTCCGTCTGCGGGTGCACTAGGGGATCGCCATAGATTTCGGAAGTGGAGGCGATCAAGATGCGGGCGTTGTTTTGTTTTGCCAATCCCAATAAATTATGGGTGCCCAAAGCGCCTACCTTTAAA
>JBAUIP010000520.1:0-4445 GCA_049683055.1 Pricia sp. | reverse complement strand
GTAGGGACCTGTTCAACGATAATTTTGCTGCCAGCGGATCGACCGTAGCTGGGGCCAATGAGGCTGATCTTTGGACCTTGCAAGGAATCATTGGCCGCCTCACCTATAATTACAAAGGGAAATATTTGGTAACGGCCAATGTCAGAAGGGATGCGACCTCAAGATTTGCCGAAGGATTCAGGGACGATGTTTTTCCCTCCATATCCGCTGGTTGGCGAATTTCCCAAGAGGATTTTATGAGCGGCGTAAAATTTATTGAAGACCTTAAAATCAGGGCAGGCTATGGTGAGTTGGGCAACCAGAATATTGGAGATGGAGTTAGCTTTCCCTACCTGACTGCGTTGAACAACAATATATTTTACATCATAGGTGACAATCAAGAGGTGACGGTCGCGCCTGCACCAACCACCTTTGCCAACCAGACCTTGCGTTGGGAAACAGCCAAACAAATTGATATTGGATTGGATTTCAGTCTTTTCAACGGCAAAATCACTGGAGTCTTCGATTATTACAAGAAAACCAATGAAGATGCACTTTTGGGCCTTCCTATTCCTTTTTCCAGTGGTTTCTTTTTACCAGCCCCCACCAATGCCGGCGAAATCGAAAACAGCGGTATTGAACTTGCGTTGAACTATAAAAATAAAATAGGCGATTTTGAATACAGCATCGGGGCCAACTTTACTACGGTAAATAACGAAGTGACCAGTTTAGGACCGGTAAACCAAATCATTACCGGCGTCGGTGGCGCGCAAAGCCATCGTACCATAGTGGGAGAAAGTTTGGGTCATTTTTATGGATATAAAACGGACGGATTGTATCAGAATGCGGCAGAGGTGGCGGCGGCCATACCGGATGCCAATTCGCAATTCGGACCGGAGCCAGGAGACATACGATTCGTGGATGTCAACGGAGATGGAGTAGTGAACGCCGAGGACCGAACCTTCTTGGGAAGCCCTTATCCAGGCTTCTTTTATGGCGTCAGCCTGCAGGCCAGTTACAAAGGTTTTGATTTTTCTGTTCTATTGCGGGGTGTCGGAGACCGTCAAATTTACAATTCTTCTAGAATTGCCTTAGAAGGTCTTTCAGGAACTAATAATTTTAGCACCCAAGTCCTTAACCGATGGGATGGGGAAGGTTCCACAAACTCAAGTTCCAATCCGAGGTTGGCTTTCGACGTTGTTCCTGGGGTAGATAATCCCGTAATAGATAAGAACGATAATAATCGTCTCTCCGATCGTTTTATAGAAGACGCCGATTACCTGCGAATTCAGAACATACAGCTCGGATACACCTTGCCCCCAGAGAAACTCCGAAGCTGGACTGGTGATTTTGTCTCCAACATGAGGCTCTATGTTAGCGCTCAAAACTTAGCCACCTTTACCGGCTATTCCGGATACGATCCCGAGGTCGGAAGGGCACAGAGTTTTCAAAAAGGTAATTTCCCGCTAGCTACCGGTCAAGATGGTGGCGCGGCCCCGTTACCCAGAATAGTGCAGTTGGGTTGGTCAATAAGTTTTAAGTAGAAAATGTTATTTTTAAAAGAAAAAATATGAAAACTAAATCTTTTATCCACGTAGCCATCGGCATCCTTACTTTATTTTCATGTAAGGACGAATTGGATTTGCAGCCTTTGGACAGAATTACAACGGACTCTTTCTACAATTCTCGTGGTGATTTTGATGGCGCCATCTTCGCCGCTTACTCTTCTATTCAAGATTTTTGGGGTACCAGCACGGAGACCTTATCCGAACGAGGTGAGTTCTGGAAACTATCCTTAGTCATTACCGATGACGTAGCTGCCGACCCCGTGACAGCCGGTACTGAAATTTCAACGGATATTGATAATTTACAACTAAGGGCGAGCGATGTACCTTTCGCAGCAATCTATACTCAAATTTACGAAGGTATTTATCGTACCAACCTCGTTTTGGGAAACCTCGATGGTGACAATGAATTGACTGAAGAGGATAAAACAGTTCTAGAAGCCGAAGCAAAATTTTTAAGAGCTTGGTTCCATTTTCAGGCCATGAAAATGTTCGGAACCCCACCGATTGCCTCAGAGGTACTTACTGACATCAACAACTTGGCCTTGCCCAATGCCACCCAAGAAGAACTCTATAGTTTTATACTGGCAGACTTGGATGTTGCGGCTGCCGGCCTTCCCGACGCATGGGATTCTGGAAATACAGGAAGGGTCACATCTTGGGCAGCAACCTCATATATAGGAAAGGTCAACGTATTTAAAGAAGATTGGGGAGCCGCCATAACCGCTTTCGAGGATGTAATTCAAAATGGGCCATACATGCTAATGCCCGACTACGAAAGCAATTTCAACTATGATACCGAAAACAATGCCGAATCTATTTTTGAGATTCAGTTCGGAGGACCATTTTCCGATGACAACATTTGGGTCTTTGACGATACCCACTCGGAGAACTTCAAGGCCTCCCAAGGCATCGCGCGTAGTTATTACTGGGATGCCGGCAATGGTGCTCCAGGCGGTAAAAATGGTTGGTGGCCCGCTACCCAAAGTTTGGTCGACGCATTTGAGGAGGGCGATCCAAGAGCAGATCTGACCTATTACGAAGAAGGTGATATGTATTACGTCTTTAATAGCGGAGTGGCCGAAGAACTACCCTATGATCCGTCTTGGTCATCCACCGGATATACTTTGCGTAAATACAATGGGGAATATAATTCGGTAGCCGCCAACCATTCCCCCAACTCACAGTCGGATTTTAACAACGAGCGATGGTTCCGATTTGCGGAATTGAAATTGTTGTATGCGGAAGCTCTAATTGAAGGGGGCGGCGATTTAGGTATCGCAGAGCAGCAAATCAACGATATTCGTGGGAGAGTGGGTCTCGATCCAATTGGAGCGGAACGGGACTTGACCGAAGCCCTGCGCCAAGAAAAACGGGTCGAGTTGGCCTTGGAACCTCACCGATGGTTCGATATCGTACGATGGGACCTAGGCTCTGAAATCTTCGGAGCCGCATGGAACGAAAACTTAAAGGTCTTCCCTTTTCCGTTATCCGAAATTGATCGCTCCAACGGTCTTTTAACCCAGAATCCCGGCTATTAGAAGTTCAAATACAGAACATTAACAGAGGAATCCAATCCATTTTAATAGGTTGGATTCCTTCGTCTATGGGATAGTTCGTAATTTTAACCTCCCATGTTCCAAACACTTTTCGACAAGCGAGGTTCGGCCTATTTCTACGGCGGTCTACTGACGGTCATAGTATCCTGTGGGGACGGCTCAGACACCTTGTTCGAAGCGCATTCCCCAGAAGATTCCGGATTGGATTTCAACAATGCCCTACGGCTTGACGATAGCCTTTCCGTGCTTGATTTTGAATACATGTATAACGGAGCCGGTGTAGCCGTGGCCGATTTTGACCTTGACGGCTTACAAGACATTTACTTTGCCGGAAATATGGTGAGCAACCGTCTCTACAGGAATCTGGGTGACTTTAATTTCGAAGATATAACGGACTCGGCTAAGGTCGGCAGTAGCCATTGGTCAAACGGTGTCTCCATTGTCGATATCAACCAAGACGGCTATCCCGACATTTATGTCAGCCGCGGAGGGCCACGCGGTTCTACCGGGGAGGAGCGTGCCAATCTCTTATTTGTTAATAAGGGAGTAGATGAGGGTGGCCTGTCATTTATCGAGGAAGCTGAAAAGTGGGGCCTGGCAGACACCAACTATTCCATTCAAGCGGCCTTTTTCGACTACGATGCCGACGGCGATCTTGACATGTACCTTCTGAACAATGCTTTGGTCGATTACAACCGCAACGTGCCGCAAAGAAAGGACTCGACCGGGAAAGCAGCTTCGGTAGACAAGTTGTTTCGCAATAATGGAAATGGTTTTTACGAAGATGTCTCCAAATTGGCGGGCATTCAATGGGAAGGCTTCGGCCTTGGTGTACAAATCTGTGACATTAACGACGATGGATGGCCCGATGTATATGTATCCAATGATTTTCTGACGGATGATTTCCTCTATATTAATCAACAGGATGGTACCTTCGAAAACCGAATAGCTGATTATATGCGCCACCTGACCTTCAACGGAATGGGAAACAATGTTACCGATATCAACAACGACGGCAGAATGGATGTGGTGGTACTCGATATGCTTCCACCCGACAACTACCGCCACAAAATGACCATGATGGGCAATACGTATGATCAGTTTCAGAATGCCCTATCCAAAGGATATCAACCACAATACATCCGTAATACCTTACAATTGAACAACGGCAACGGTTCGTTCAGCGAAATCGGACAAATGGCAGGTATCGCGGCCACCGAATGGAGCTGGAGTCCGCTAGTGGCGGATTTCGACCAAAATGGAACCAAGGATATCTTTATTACCAACGGCTATCGGCAAGATGTCACCAACCGAGATTTTATGGACTATGGCAACCAGGAAC
>JBAUIP010000519.1:0-5203 GCA_049683055.1 Pricia sp. | reverse complement strand
GTGCTTTCCGAAACATCGGCCGAGAAGTATTTCGGCACACAGGATCCCGTCAGGAAAACGGTTGTTATTACAGATGAAGCCTATCCTATCCGAATCACCGGTGTGATGAAAGATATCCCCGAAAATTCACATATCAGGCCCGAAATGGTGCTTTCCATGACCACGTTCACCGAAAGTTTGAATCCTGAGAACGATGAACAATGGGGCGGTTATAATCCGGTGGCCTACGTGTTGTTAAATCCGAACACAGATCCCAAGCAATTGGAAGCTAAATTTCCTGATTTTATTGAGAGCAATGTCGGCGACCAGCAAAGAAAGAACAAAATGTTCGTCACCCTGTTTCTGGAACCTTTTCAGCAGGTCTACCTGAACTCGACTAGGGGCGGAAACGGTAATGGAAGTATGACCAACGTGTATATTTTTTCGATAATAGCCGTATTCATCCTATTGATTGCCTGCATCAATTTCATCAACCTGACCACGGCGCGTTCCGTCGAACGCGCGAAGGAAGTCGGTATTCGCAAGGTGATCGGTGCGGAAAAACGGCAATTGGGATTCCAGTTTATCGGCGAATCCGTTATCATTTGCCTGTTTGCGTTTCTACTGGCTGTAGTGATGACCGCCCTGTTTTTGCCCTTTTTCAATGAGATGGCCGGTAAGACGATAAGCGACGGAATCTTTACGAATGCTCAGTACATTCTCATACTTCTGGCGATTTCCGTGGGCATCGGAGTTCTTGCGGGTGTTTATCCTGCCTTTGTGTTATCTTCATTTAGGCCGGTCAGTGTTCTGAACGGCAGTTTTTCTACAGGAACCCAAGGTACCTTGCTCAGAAAAGGTCTGGTCGTCGCCCAGTTCACCATTTCCATCACTTTGATTATTGGCACTATTGTCATCTACAACCAGATGGATTTTATGCGCAGTCAATCCTTGGGCTTCGACAAGGAGCAGACCTTGGTTTTGGAGACCAATGTTTCTCCATCCCAAACTTCCCTAAAGCATGCCATCGATAATTTACCGGGAGTCACATCGACGAGTTTGAGCTCGGCCGTTCCCGGAGGCCAGAACAACGGGGCCTATTCGGAAATCGAAAACCAGGTCGGTGAGATGCAAGTGGCCAATCTCGACGCCTATTTCGTGGATTATGATTACTTGGATCAATTAGGATTGCAAGTGACGGCGGGAAGAGGTTTTTCAAGGGATTTTGTGACTGATTCTACCGAGGCCATGGTCGTGAACGAGAAGGCTGTAAAGCTTTTGGGATATAGCGCCCCGGAGGATGCCCTCGGAGCCAAATTCGACCAGTGGGGCCGTCAAGGCCAGATTATCGGGGTCGTAAAGGATTTCCATTTCAGGTCTTTACAACAGGATATACCGCCCTTGACCATGCGCATCGAACCTAACAATACCGGTCTTGTCGTGGTCAAGGTAAGTCCCGAGGACATCACTCGAACTGTAGCTTCCATACAGGATACCTGGCAGACCATACTGCCAGATCAGCCCTTCGACTATTACTTTCTGGATGAATTTTTCGACCGGCAATACCGTACCGAAGAACGTTTCGGAAACCTCTTTCTGAATTTTGCGGCCCTAGCGATTCTAATTTCCTGTCTAGGCCTACTCGGACTAGCAGCCTACAGCACGTTACAGCGAAAGCGCGAAATCGGAGTTAGAAAAGTGCTGGGTTCATCGGTCATTGGAGTCGTCAACCTATTGTCGAAAGATTTTTTAAAGTTGGTCGGTATCGCCTTTTTGATCGCCGTTCCGATAGCATGGCTGGCCATGGATTCTTGGTTACAGGATTTCGCCTATAAAATCGATATCCAATGGTGGATGTTTGCCCTTGCGGGCGGCTCGGCTTTGTTGATTGCCCTCTTGACCGTTAGTTTCCATGCGGTAAAGGCGTCTCTAGCCAACCCGGTTAAAAGTTTGCGGACGGAATAGGTGTGTCCACTTATTTAACACTGCCTGTACATAAATTTTACACTTTTTCGGTTCAATGCTACACAAAATTACATAAAATATTGACTTTCAAAGGAATATATTTTTGGTATACATATGGCTAAGGTAATTATGCGTTCGTTTCTGATCCATGGTCAAAATCCAAGGTAAGTCTGAGAACGAATAGGCATAACCATATAAATCCAACGGCAATGCTAAAAAACCATCTTAAAATCGCCTGGCGTAACCTCGTCAAAAACAAACAACAGACCATCATCAACTTGCTCGGGCTGACCGTAGGTACGGTCAGTTGCCTCACGATATTGTTATATGCCCTTGCCCAGACCGGGTACGACCAACACCATGCCAATGCCGATCAGATTTACCGGGTCGAAACCGTAATTGAAAGGGAGGGTGACGAGGCTTTCGATACCGGGGCGGGTTCACCTCCGATAGCCTTTGCCATGAAAGAAGACTTTCCGGAAGTGGAAGAGGCCACTCGAGTGGTTTTAACAGACGTGTTCTACAGTTCCCTCATTCGCTCGGCGGATAGTGACGAGTCTTACTATGAACCGAGGGCCTACATCGCCGACTCTACTTTCTTCAAGATTTTCAAGTTTCGTTTTTTGGAAGGCCGACCGGAAACCGCGTTGAATACGCCGAATGCCATCGTACTGTCTTCAACCTTGGCCGACAAACTGTTCGGTGGTCGGCAGGCTTTGGTACAATCCATCGTCTGGGGCAGTGGCGAGAATGCGGAGAACTTGACCGTCAAGGGCGTGTTCGATGATACCTTCGCCAAGTCCCACTTGAACCCCAGCTACATCGTCAGCATGAGTACCCCTGGCATGGGGACGTTCGTTCAGGGCTTCGAAAGTTTCGCCACCAATAATTTCGTGTACGGCTATGTGAAGACTGGAAAAAACGTGAGCGAAAAGGCATTGCAGGCCAAACTGCCCCAATTTATTATAGACCGCGGTGCAAAAGATATGGCCGATGCCGGAATGTCCAATAAAAAGCTGTCGCTTAAAAGCGTTCCCGATATTCATCTCTATTCCGATGGCCGGAACAATCAATTGCACGAAGTATCCAGTATCAAATATTTGTACTTTTTATTGACGCTGGCCTTTTTTATCCAACTGGTGGCCTGCATCAACTTTATCAACCTGAGTACGGCCCGGGCGGGCAAGCGCGCCAAGGAAATTGGGGTGCGCAAGGTGGTAGGCGCCGGAAAACATGCCCTGATGCGGCAGTTCTTAGGGGAATCCCTCATGCTATCGATATTCGCCATATTGATCAGTATTCCTTTGGTCATGTTGCTACTGCCGATGGTCAATGAACTTACCGCTTCCAGCCTGTCATATGCCGACATCCTAAACTGGAAGATAGTTGCCCTGCTGTTCGGCCTGGGCATTTTCACTGGACTGGTGGCAGGCATATATCCCGCCGTCATCCTATCCTCCATAAGACCGGTCCGGGCGCTTAAGGGAGCTAGTATTTTGCAATCCGGTAACGGTACCTTTCGAAAAGCTCTGGTGGTATTCCAGTTCGTGGTTTCCATCGGATTGGTAGTAGCCGTAATTATCGTGACCCAGCAGTTCCGCTTTGCCCAATCCAAAGACCTCGGTTTCGATAAGGAAAACCTGCTGGCCCTGCGTATTGGAACGGATGCAGCTTCAAGTAAGTTCGACGCCATCAAGAGGAGTTTTATGGATATCCCAGGGATTACCGAAATATCAAGCGGAAATTACGCGCCTTCCGAAAAAGTATTGAGCGATAATGGGCTCTATCTTCCCGGCGGTAATCGCGAAAACACAACCATTGTTAAGAGAAACGGTGTCAGTGAGGATTACTTCAAGACCATGGGCATCCCGCTGATACGGGGAAGGGATTTCACCGCTGCCGATACCACCGACCAGATTATCGTGAACCAGGCTACCTTGAAGACTTTTAAAATTCCGGAGGAGAAAGCCCTAGCTTCAAGACTGGTACAAAGTTCTGGCGACGAGACCTTCGAAATGCGGATTATCGGGGTCGTTGCCGATTACCATTTCGCATCGATCAAGGAAGAAATCGCTCCTCTTTTCGTGTATAAGGAAAGCGAACCCAATTGGCTGTTCCTAAAAACCGATACACAAGAATTTGGACCACTGTTGGCCAACCTCGAACGGCAATGGAAAGCTACGGTTACTGACGTGCCCTTCGACTATCGTTTTGTGGATCGGGAAGTCGAACAACTCTACAACGAAGAAAAACGTTTGGGCCAGATCTCGATTATCTTTTCGGTGCTGGCCATCTTCATCAGTTGTCTCGGCCTCTTTGGTCTGGTAAGCTATGTGGCCGAGCAAAAGAAAAAGGAAATCGGTATCCGAAAAGTGCTCGGTGCCAGCATCGGGTCGGTCGTGCGGCTTTTGACCACGGATTTTGTCAAATTGGTCGGTATCGCCTTTTTGATCGCTTCGCCGATCGCTTACTATTTCATTCAGCGATGGCTCGAGGATTTTACCTACCGTATCGATATCCAGTGGTGGGTATTCGTTCTGGCTGGTGGTTTTGCATTGGGCATTACTTTATTGACCGTCGGTTTTCAATCGCTGAAATCGGCGGTGGCGAACCCGGTGAAGAGTTTGCGGACGGAGTGAAAGAATCAAAGACCAAAAAACTTTTTCCTAGATCAAGGAAAAATTCAAAACGAGCTCAGTATTACCAGATTGTGTAAATGTAAAAATGAAATCGATTAAATTTCACAAAAACGAGAACCATGAAAAAAAGAAGAAGCATCCTAAAAATTTTCAAAGCCCTTTTTATCCTATTGACCATCCAAACTAGTTTCGCACAAACGAAAACCGTGAACGTCGATGCGTTCGACAAGGTCATAGTGAGTCCACACATCCAAGTGACCTTCCAAGAGGGCAATTCGGAAAGCTTGGAGATCGAGAGTAGCACCGAACCGGAAGAAAAGATTAATATCGAGGTCAACGGAAAGACCCTCCGAATCTATCTCGACGGGGCCAAGGAAGTGACCAAAAGCGAGAAGGTCAAGGAAAACGGGTACGAACGAAATAAATCCATCTACAACGGAACGGTGGTCGTGGCGACCGTGACCTATAAAAATCTAGAGGAACTTTCCCTACGCGGCGAAGAGAGAATCGTCTGCGAAAGTCCTTTACAAGGGAAACGTTTCCACCTGAAAATATATGGCGAATCACAAGTGTATCTGAACGAGGTGGACTTTGAAGATCTGAAGACCACGATTTACGGC
>JBAUIP010000518.1:0-2264 GCA_049683055.1 Pricia sp. | reverse complement strand
CTCAAGAAGATACCGAAAAGGTAGAGGCTTTTATGAAGAAAAAGAATTATCGTTTACCAATCTATTTCACCGATAAAGAGGATATTCCCGACGAAATCGCATCAAACTCCTTACCCACCACCTACATTATCGACGCAACGGGAAAAATCGTCCGCGCCGAGACCGGAGCCACGAACTGGAACAGCGACGAGGTTCGGAGATTATTTGAGCTGTCGCTAGAGAACTGAAGGCATTCCAAGAACAATAGCATCTCAAAGCATTCATCGTTTATTAAGGGTTTTACCCTCTTTTGAAATACTTGAATGGCACGAAAAGCATCCCAAAGCACTCCCCATCGTCTTTTCCTAAGTGCTTGTGATGTATTTTATGGGCCCTTCGCACCCCTTTGGCATACCAATTATTGGCGCTGCGGAACATCTTGAACCGTTGGTGGATAAAGATATCGTGTACCAAAAAATAGGCCATCCCGTAGGCCAAAATTCCGAAGCCCAAAGGCCATCCGTACCAGAAGTCGGTCTCCGCGCCCAGATAAAAGAGCGTCATACTGACCACGGCATAAAAAATAAAAAAGGCGTCGTTACGCTCGAACCACGAATCATGGTCTTTATGATGGTGGTCCTTATGTAGGCTCCATAGAAATCCGTGCATAATATATTTGTGCGTAAACCAGGCCATGAACTCCATGAACGCGAAGGTTCCGAAAAAAATCAATACTCCAATTGCTATCTTCATCAATCAATTATTCTTCGAACTAGTAACCATACTGGTGATTACTAATTGCTAATTATTAAAGTTTAATCTTAAGTGGTTTAATTCCCCGGGGGTTCTACGCCGGAAAGGTGGGTCCAGGGTTCTACCCTGGGGTTTAATACCCTTTATTTTTCCACTTTTTTAGTCCCATCGGCCTAAACCGACCACTGATTACCGACCACCGGCGTCCGCGGGACAATTTCCCATAATTTTATCAAACCATCCTCAATTTAAACTTGACGTACGACCTTGCCAGTACTCCAAATTTTTGGTAATCGGGAACGCGAATCCTGGCACTCTTAATTTCCAAGGGAGGCGTATTCTGCAATTTTCGCAGCAACTTGCGGTAATACTTATAGGCCGTGTAGACTCCGAATTTGGCATCATTGGGCAACTGCACGATACCGGAGTAGCCCAATTCGAAATCTGCCTTAATCTCGTTGACGATACGGGTCTTCGAAGCTTCGTCCAGTTCGGCCAGATTGGTGTTGGGGAAGTAGCTTCGGTTAAGGTCTTCATAATCCGCTTTAAGGTCACGTAAAAAATTGACCTTTTGAAAGGCTGAGCCCAAGGCCATCGCACTTTCCTTCAGGGCATCGTATTTTTTCTCATCCCCATTGACAAAGACCCGAAGGCACATGAGGCCGACCACATCGGCGGAACCGTAGATATAGTCCCGATACTCCTGCTCGGTGTGGTAGGTGTCTTTGTGGAGGTCCATTCGCATACTTTTCAGAAATGCCGCAACCAGGTCGTATGAAATACCATATTTATGATAAGTGTGTTGAAAAGAATTCAAAATAGGGTTCAGACTGATGCGCTCGTCCAACGCTTCTTTCAGACTGATTTCGAACCTGTCGAAAAGGGCCGCCTTTTCGTAGTCGTGGAACGTATCGACGATTTCGTCGGCAAAGCGTACAAAACCGTAAATGTTATAGATATCCGCGCGGATCGAGGTGGCCAACATTCTTGTTGCCAAGGCGAACGAGGTGCTGTACGATTCGGTAACGATCTTGCTGCACTGGTATGAAACCTTGTCGAAAATGCCTTTCATAGATAATAGTTCGTTTATAGGTTTTTAAGGATGAGGTCGGCAACTAATTTTCCTGAAATCAAAGCCGGTGGTACCCCGGGACCCGGTACGGTCAGCTGTCCGGTAAAAAATAGCCCGGCCACTTTCCCGCTTTTCAATTTGGGTCTCAGAAAGGCGGTCTGTGACAAAGTATTCGCCAGACCGTATGCATTTCCTTTATAAGAATTGTACTGTTCGACAAAATCGTTCACGCAGAACGACTCCTTAAATATAATGTTATTTCTTACACGTTGGGCCGTTCGGGTCTCGAATCTATCCATGATGAGATCGAAATATTGCGCCCTTAGTTCGGGGGTATCCTGAAGTCCCGGCGCTATGGGAATCAGAAAAAATCCAGCCTCACATTTTTCTGGAGCCATTTCGCTATCGGTGACCGAGGGCAAATTGGCGTAAAAAAGCGGATCTTCGGGCCATTTCGGGT
>JBAUIP010000517.1:0-2129 GCA_049683055.1 Pricia sp. | reverse complement strand
GTTTATTCCTAATCAATATATATCGAGAAAGAACAGGATATTGGATGCAAAAGGTATAACGGGTGTTGGATATTATTTCTAAGGAAAATTATGGGTTCCACTCGTTTCACATTTTTTAAACTCTTTTGGAATGTCTAATTTGCTTCAATTTTAATCCCCGGACCTAACCAAACCAGTCAATGAAGTTCAGAGAAATTCTTTAAAAGTACCGTAGATATTCCTTTTCCGAAAGTCACAAAGGGGACCGCTTCGAGCGCCTTATGGCAGCCTATCTACAGACTGACCCCAAATATGCCGACACATTCAAAAAGGTTTGGCTCTGGAATGACTTTCCTGGCAGGAAGGATTTAGGGGGTGGTGATTCAGGCATCGATATCGTCGCCTTGACCAAAGACAACGAATATTGGGCAGTTCAATGCAAATGTTACGCAGAAGACACGATCATTGACAAGAAGGCGGTCGATAGTTTCCTTTCAACATCAAGCCGAAGGTTTAAGAACCAACAATTAAAAACGGTTCCTTTTTCGCATCGTCTATGGATTGACACCACAGGAAAACGATGGGGCAAAAATGCCGAGGAAGCCATTAGAAACCAGAATATTCAGGTTTCTAGATTGGGACTGTACGCTTTGGAGGAGGCCCCGGTACTGTGGGATAAAATTGACAAAGGTATTTCAGGGGAATCGGCCCGGGAGCCTAAATTCGAGACCCGGGCGCACCAGCAGTCCGCCTTGGAGTTGACCCAAGCCCACTTTAAGGAACACGATCGGGGAAAATTGATTATGGCATGCGGTACCGGTAAAACCTTTACCGCACTGCGGATTGCCGAAAACCAGACCGACGGAAAAGGATTGATTCTGTTCCTAGTTCCCTCAATCGCCCTTTTGGGACAAACATTAAGGGAATGGTTCGCCCAATCCAAAAACCAGATCAATGCCATTTGTATCTGTTCGGACCCCGATATTTCCAAAAAGAAAAAGAAGGGCGAGGACGCGGATTTTTACAGCACCATAGATTTGGCCTTGCCCGCATCCACGGATATAGAAAACATCATCCGCCAATTCGCTTATTATCAGGAGTATCACAACAATGGTATGACGGTAGTCTTCTCTACCTACCAGTCCATCGAGGTTATCGCTCAGGCCCAAAAATCGTTGCAAACCAACATAGGAAAAGAGGCCATTTTTGACCTTATCATTTGTGACGAGGCCCATAGGACCACCGGCGTTACGCTCAGCGATGAAGATGAGTCTGCCTTTGTAAAGGTGCACGACAATGATTTTATCCAAGGAAAAAAACGCTTGTACATGACGGCTACCCCCCGCCTGTACGACCCGAAAGTGAAGGAAAAAGCAAATAGGGAAGACGTATTACTTTGCTCCATGGATGATGATACCCTGTACGGTACCGAAATCTACCGTATCGGTTTCGGCGAGGCTGTGGAGAGAAATCTTTTAACGGATTACAAAGTGCTTATCCTGACATTGAACGATAAGGATGTCCCTCCCGCGGTTCAAAAGATGATAACCGATGACGAGCAGGAAATAAATAGCGACGACGCTTCAAAACTGATAGGTTGCATCAATGCCCTTGCAAAGCAGATGATCGGTGATGACGGGGCCTTACGTGAATATGATCCGGGCCCTATGAAACGGGCCGTGGCTTTTTGCTCCCGTATCAACCCTACGGCCTATTCCGATTCGACGGCATCGACTACCATTGCCAATTACTTCAATTCCGTTTCGGAGGAATACATAGATGCGCTGCCAAAAGAGGAGCGAAAACAGCGCATCAAAACCAAGGCCGAACATATCGACGGTACCATGTCCGCCCCGGAGCGGGACGAGCTGTTAACGTGGTTGAAGGAAGACAGCGAAGATTGCCGAATCCTCACCAATGTCCGCTGTTTGAGCGAAGGGGTTGATGTACCGTCCCTGGATGCTGTGATGTTCCTTTCCGCCCGTAATTCCGAAGTAGATGTGGTACAGTCCGTAGGTCGGGTGATGCGCCGTTCCCCGGGCAAAAAGTACGGATACATTATCATTCCCGTTCTGGTACCTTCGGATGTGGAGGCGGAAAAGGCCTTGGACGACAACAAACGCTACGCCGTGGTCTGGACAGTCTTGAAC
>JBAUIP010000516.1:0-5326 GCA_049683055.1 Pricia sp. | reverse complement strand
GTTTATTCTATTGATCTTCGTAAAAGTTATCTACGATGGCGGATGCATTATCCACCTGCATAATCCATTTTTCTTCGTTGTACTGTCCGTTTAAGTTGGATACGTAAGCCGATTTGGCGTCCGATTTATAGTTGTAATCGGCCAAGTAGACATAATGGAGGCCGTTTTCTTTATTGTAAAAATAACCGGCATCCAAGCCTTTTCCTTTCAAGTCGCCCAAGAAAGCATCCAAGTATTTTCGGCTTTTGAATACATTGGCGATGACGTAGTATCCCGATTTCACTCCCACTAAATCGGATTTCTTCATGGTCTTGATCGGCAATTTTACGCCGTTTTTGAGCACATCGGTATCCGCGTTTTCAGTTACGGCAGGCTTAGAGATGATTTCACCAAGGACCTTATCCACCGGTTCGAACTTCACGGTTCGGGTGTAAGCTTTGTCGGATTCAGTCTCCTTTTGAACCGTATTTTCGGTAAGGATTCCGGTATTCTCGGCGATGGCTAAAGTGTTTTCGGAGATTTCCACTTTGTTCTTGGCAACAGATTGCTTGTTCTCAGCATCGTCATCCATTCTTTTCAGAATTTCGGACTTGATTTTGTCAGTTTCGATATCATTAGACGCAACCGTAAAACCGGACGCGGCATTACCATTTCCAGAGGACAATCTATTCTTCAACATTTCATCCTTCAAACCATCGACCACAGAGGCCAATTGTTTGTCAAAAGCGGCAGCTCGGGCGGCATCGATGGAATCTTGACGTAGAATCAGCTCATCCAAAATCAATCTGTTTTCGTAAGCGAGGGCGTTGGCCTCCACGTCGTTCATGTCGGCCATGGCGTTCATCATTTCGCGATCGTTGACATTTGTACCGGAGTTCGCGACCCCGTGGCCGGCGACATTCGAACCGGCATCAAGACCGGCAACCTCGTTGAAGTCTACGAATTTCGTAGCAGAATCCTCCTTGCCAGCAACATTGGAACCTGCATCCTCATTCTGATAAGCAACTTCAAATTCAGCATCCTTCCTACTTTCGGCAGCTTCCAAAGCGGCGTACTTTGCGTCGATGGCAGCCTTGTTGCGCTCCACTTCCTCTTTCAGGGCCAAAATCTGCTCTTCGTAATTGCGAACGATACGGTCGACTTTTTCATCCTCAGAACCTTCAGCGAAAAGTCCTTTGGCGTTGTGCTCCCTATCCAAGGTGTAGGCTAAGGTAACTTCATGGTTCCACCCCAAATCGGTCTCTTGGTTCAAAAGATCTCGTTCCAACAGGTATCCTAGGGACATTTTTTTGCTCAGGTTGAATCCGAGACCGGCGGACAAACCGTATTCCTGATCGAAATTGGTTTGAAACCAACCGTAGTCCGGCAAATCGAGCAGCATGGAACCGATGTAGTTGATGCTTCCATCCGTGTTTTGTCCTACCTGCACCATTGGCATTAGGCGGGCATTCGCTAGCAGTCCGCGATTTTGCATAAATTCATAAGTATATTGTAAGGATGCCTTTACGCTCTGGGTGCCGAGGTTGGTGGCAAATTCATTGGTGGTCTGATTGTATTTGAACAGATCTTGAGCGTACAATCCGATATCGAACTGTCCCAATGATAAGGTAACGCCAGGCTGAATGGCAATCTGGCTTTCCTTTTGGGATTCCTCAAGCCTATTGTCGGCATCAGCCACGATGACCCGATTCTTGTCCAGTCCTTCTGTGAAATAAGTGAGGTTGGTACCGAAAGTCAGTTTATTTTTTTCGCCTAGGCGTACTGCCGTGGCGTAATTGGCATTAAAGCCAAACTCTTGTACGACACCGGACCATTGGCTGTAGACACTGGCGCCCAAAGCGGTGCGGTCGTTGAGTTTGTTGCTGAACCCGAGGAAGTAGTTCTGGTCGTTATCCTCGAAAGTCGCGTATTGGTTTCTATGAAGAATGTTGATGTACGATTTGTTTTCACGGACCAAGGAAAAAGTAGGGTTGATTAGAAAACGGTTGAAGAACAATTGGTTGTGATAGGTACTTTTGGTGCCCAGGTTCGGGGTTTCCTCTTGTCCATAGCTCGCTTGAAAGCCAAGCAGGGTACAAAAAAGAAGCAGCCCGGTAAATTTCGTAAAGGTAGATGGGGTTTTCATGGCAATCGTATTATGGTTAATGCGTGGGGTATGATTTGGGATGTTACTGGTGGGATGATGGATCGGCTCGGGGAAACTTTTTTGGAAATTTCTTTATCGGCCGACCCATTGCATCCGCTGCACAGTTTAATACGGACCGGGCCTTAAGGTATCAGCTGTCGGTCGGTAGGGTCAAATTTGTTATTCGTCCTCAAATAAGGAACTGGTAAATTCGATTTGGGAATCGTTCAAGGCTTGGAGGATATCATCCTTAAAACGCCCGCCTTTATCATCCGGGGATGAAATGGCCACTTGTCGCACGTCGGACTTATCGCCGCCGCGGTTGGATACCACGTAGCCCTTTCCATTTTTGTCGTTCATGGCCACCGCGAACTCGTCGCCGTCGCTGTTGATGTCGTTACCTAGGTTGATGGCCAGGCTTACGTTCGCGCGGCCTACTTGCGCCATATAGACATCAAGTCCGCCTTGACCTCTATGGCCTTCGGAGGCAAAGGACAGGGTGTTTCCTTCGATAACGTTGGGGTACATATCGTTTTTCTTCGTATTTACCTTTTTTCCAAGATTTTTGGCCACGCCTAGGCTTCCATCTTTATTTACAGTGGACACATAGATATCGTAGTCCCCAAAGGTTCCGGGCATGTTGGAGGCAAAGAACAAGCGCTTTCCGTCTTCGGACAAGGCCGGATGCATGACGGAAGCATGTTTCGGCGCTACGGCTACTTCTTTCGCGTTTTTCCATTGCCCGTTCACTTTTTCCGCCCGGTATATCTTATGTACCAGTTCCTTTTTGGAGAAGATTCCATACAATGGCTTGACGTATTCCGGTTTGCTGAAGTATGCTACTCTTCCGTTGGGCGATAAGGCGATGGGTGCCTTATAAAGGTTCTGCGCCTCATTTTTGTCCTTTTCGTTCATCTCGACATTATTGTCGGACAACAATTGGTTTTCCACGAACTGAAGGTCAGAGACAAGGTTCATTTTGAGCTCTTTAAAGTTGTTCGTTTGTTTTGCGGATGCGCTTCCGTTACTATAGGCATCCTGTGCGGACACCGAATAGCTGAGGCAGGTAATGGCACAACCGAAAATCATCTTGTAGGTCAGGGGGTGTTTCATGATTTTATTCGATTAAGGGTTAATATCTTCGACAAAGTACCGAAATCATTCCCGAAGCGTTCTTAGCAAAAATTCATAGGTTTTTGGATTTTGAGGATGGATTTTGTTAAAAAAGGATATGTTTTATTGGGATGTCATATACAGTAAAACATCCTCTAGCATCGATTCATAGGGCGGTTGAAAGGGATGCATCCCGATAGGATGCCATCCTTAGACTTAAAGACGGATAAAACCAAAATTTTCGATGAACTGCACGGCAAATTTGGTGTATTCCACCCTATCCTATTATATAAAGTCTATCATTTAGAGTCAAGACTTATCTTGAATTGATCAAGCAATGTACCACGGTATGGGGATATTTGAAATCTATAAATTTAAACACACAGAAAATGGATATTAAGGACAAAACAGTAATAATTACCGGAGCTTCAAGCGGAATCGGCGAAGCTACGGCACTGAAATTATCAAAAGGTGGTGCCAACGTGGTACTGACCGCCAGACGTGAAGACCGGCTCAAAGAACTCGAGGACAAGATTACCCAGCAGGGAGGCCGTGCGCTCGTCGTGACCGGTGACGTCACCAAGAAATCGGATTGGGAAAATGTTGTGGACAAAACTAAAGAGGAGTTTAACACCATTGACGTTTTGATCAACAATGCGGGATTGATGCCCCTATCCTACATCGAAAAATTCAAGACGGATGAATGGGAGCAGATGATCGATGTGAACATTAAAGGAGTTCTCAACGGGGTGGCCGCCGTGTTGCCGACCATGATCGAAAACAAACGGGGACATATCATCAATATCTCTTCAAGCGCGGCGCACAACTACTTTCCCGGTGGCGCGGTGTACTGCGCTACAAAGTCCGCGGTCAAAATGTTTACGGAAGGGTTACGCCAAGAACTCGCACCCGAATACGGAATCAATGTGACCTCCATCGAGCCCGGTGCCGTTTCGACGGAACTGATGGATACAATAACGGACGAAGATGTTATGGAGGAAATGAAAGAGATGCAGAAAATGACCTTTTTGGAATCCGAGGATATCGCGGAGGCTATACATTACTCCTTAGCTCAACCGGCAAGGGCCAACATCAACGATGTCTTTATCATGCCAACGGAGCAGCAGCGGTAAAAATTGGTTGTTGAACCACTAAATGAGGCCCAAAAGTCGTACATGACACTTTGGGCCTTTTGCATTGGTGCGACATTCGTTTCATTGAAAAATGATTCGTTAAAAATTATGCACTCAAATAGGCTTCCATAGACTATCCCGTAGAGGATATCCGGTAACATATTATAGACTGGACTCCGAAAACCATGCAAAATCGGCTTCAAAATAGGCTCATGAACTAGTTTTTGAAGTCCACCAGTTCCAACGAAAAATCCAATTTCGGCGGGGTGCTTCCCAGTTCGCTCAAAAAGGCGTTCACCGCGTAGGTTTTGTTGAAATAGGAATTGGCCAAAGTGGTCGGCGCGCCGCCTTCAACGGTATAGGAACCATCGACCTCGACGGACCTCCATAAATCCCTACTCCTCAGTTTGAACACTTCCGAACCGGAAACCGCCAAAATGGTTCTGAAACTCGTAATCTGGATGCCGTCCACATTACCGCCGATACCCAGAGGCACTTCCGTAAAACTTTCCGGGTCGTTCACCGGTATCCTAAAAAAGACATCGTCGCCGGTGGCCACCAATAAAAATCCGAAGGGATGATAAGTAATTCCGTTCAGCCCGAAGCCCATGCTGGAAATCAAACGGTCGTCATCCAAAAAAATACTGGCCTCGCCGGAACGGTCGATTTTATAGACCACCGAGGCGAAGCTATCCGTAATGTACAGGTTCCCGTAAAAATCGGTTATCAAATCGTTGGGGAACTGGGGCGACCCGGAGGTCATTCCTAAAAGGTCGACATAAAGCACCCTTTCACCGGATTTCAGGTCATAGCCCGCTACCCCTGCGGCTTCGCCCGTCATACTGGTGATACAGACATAAAGAATATCACGGAGATTGTCGATGTGCAGTCCCGTAGTAGTGGTCAGAACGTCGTCTTCGATAAAAGGTTCGTAATCGCCATCCTTGCTAACGAT
>JBAUIP010000515.1:0-2340 GCA_049683055.1 Pricia sp. | reverse complement strand
GGACTTCATCGATTGCTAAAGGATTCGAAACTTCCGTTAGCGTAAAATATAACGATTCTCTTGATGGTTTTTTCAGGGTTTCTTGACGATTTGGATGCTTCTTTACCGGAAACTACCCCTTCGGTTCCTTTGCTGAGGGTTTCCGCGGCAGGGAACTCCATACTACCGGATTCGGTTTCGGAGAATGTTTTTGGAGGGGGGTAGCCTGCCACATTTTTTTCGGATGAATCATTCCAGTTTGCATCTCGCTCATCGGATGCGGAATCGTTACTAGGTTCCGAAGGAAAAGTACCCTTCCCATTTAACAACCAGTATAAATTGACTTCCGGAAATTGCTTTACCACCTTTAAAACAAACTCCAAACTTGGCTTGTTACGACCGGACATTAAATGGGATATATTCGAACGCTGCACTTGGATTTTATCCGCAAAAGCAGAGGCGTTCAAGTCGTAATACTCTAGAAGGTATTCTAAGCGCTTAATAAAATCAAAACTGTTTACCATTGTTAACAATTATACAATAAATGTAATTAAAAAGCCCTTAAATAGCTCTTTTCGTTGTAAAATTAGAAAAATACTTGAAATTTTAAGTCTAAATAATACGTCTTAAAATACTGGAATATAGTAAATTATAATAGTTAATTGGATTTTAACGAATTATGCCATCTGCATTGTTACAGATGTACGCAACTGGAAATCCTACCCCCTAAAAACGTTTACTTATGTAAATTATTGCTGTTTACAAATGTAATTTTAAATGACGCTACTTTTGTATTTCCTAACTGTTGGCTTTAATGATCATCGAACAAAACCGATACTTATCCTCAAAGGAAAACTCCGTCCAAGGGCGTTATGTCATCCAAGAACAAATCGAGGAATTCTTGAAAAAAAAAGCATCCCGATTCGAGGTACGTACTGAAGGTGCATCCGTTCAAAACCGTTCCATAAAAAGTATCACCTTTGGAAAGGGAGATAAAAAAATACTGATGTGGTCTCAAATGCACGGCAACGAATCGACCACCACAAAAGCCGTTTTGGACCTGATCAATTATTTGGATTTGGAACTGGAGTTTGAACCAGCTGAGCAAACAGATTTAGATAGGCAAAAAGGTTCGGGGACGGGAAAAATTTTAATCCCACAACTGGGTGCGAGCAAAAGCAAGGACTTGATTTCGCTAGAGGCTACTACCGTTCTTGAAAACTGCAGGATCACTATAATCCCGATGCTCAATCCCGACGGCGCGGCGGCGTACACTCGGGTGAATGCCAATGAAGTTGATCTGAACCGGGATGCGGCGGATCGGACCCAACCGGAGAGTGTCATCTTGCGCGAAGTGTTCAACCGTTTTCAACCGGACTTCTGCTTTAACCTTCACGATCAACGAACTATTTTTAATGTTGGGGACACGGCAAAACCGGCCACAGTATCGTTCTTGGCCCCAGCGTATGATGCGGAACGCAGTGTTTCTCCCTCACGATTGGAGAGCATGCAATTAATCGCCGCCATGAATCATCAACTCCAAACGAAAATTTCCGGTCAAGTGGGGCGATATGACGATGCCTTCAATCCCAACTGCGTTGGCGATGCTTTTCAGATGACCGATACCCCCACAGTGCTCTTTGAGGCCGGACATCATCCTGAGGATTACCAAAGGGAGCGAACCAGGGAGTATATCTTTTATGCCCTGACGACCGCGTTGCAAGCGATTGGCGAAAATGCACATTTCCGTTTTAACGAATCCGATTACTTGCAAATTCCGGAAAACCAAAAACGGTTCCTCGATGTCATCATTGAGAATGCACATGTTCTCAATCCTACTTTGGAAATTGGGACTGCCATCGGGGTTTTGTATAAGGAAGTATTGGACAACGACCGCATCCTATTCAATCCGAAAATCGAAAAAACCGGAGATTTAAAAGGGTACTTCGGACATCAAATTTACAATTGCATGATCAGCAACGATTTGGATGCAGTAAAGAGACATCCTGCACTGTTCGAACTCCTTTCCAAATCTTAATATTTTATGTAAAACCACACTCTCATTCCATTTTTGTTAAAAAAACCCATCTTTTAATGCGTATTATTTCTTAATTTTTTACTTTTGCCATCGAAATCCATTTACCACACTTTCATAGCAGCTTACTAAATCAACGATTATGGCAGGAAAAGCAAAATTAGACGAAGTAGATCACCAGATTTTGGACATGTTGATAGACAACACCAGAACCCCTTTCACCGATATTGCAAAAAAACTACTGATTTCCGCGGGTACCGTTCACGTTCGGGTCAAAAAAATGGAGGAAGCGGGTATAATACAGGGTTCCTCACTGACTCTTGATT
>JBAUIP010000514.1:0-9146 GCA_049683055.1 Pricia sp. | reverse complement strand
GCTACACCTTAGGGTTGCTCCACGGGCTGGGCCATGAAATCATTTACGCCAACCATGATGTATACAAAAACGAAGGCAGTCCGAAAGAGGTGCTTGACATTCAAACATTTTACGAAAAGCAGTATCTTGAGAAAGGGAAGGCGATAACGTATCTTCAGTTCAGGATTTGAGCCATGCAAAACCTCTTCATTCTTTTCTTCGCCACTTTTTCGGCAGCGTTTATGGCCACCGTGCCACCGGGACTGCTGAACCTGAACGCGGCCAAGGTCAGCGTGGAGAAGGGCAAGGCCAACGGAATCATTTTCAGTGTCGGGGTGTCGACCATGATCATGGTGCAGGCGACGCTGGCCGCGTTTATTTCCAAGTTTTTGGATAGGAATCCCGGTGTGGTTTCCGTTTTGTTGGAAATCGCAACCGTCGTTTTCGCGGTGCTGGCCGTTTACTTTTTCTGGGCCGCCCGGCGGAATAAAGTTCCAAGCCCAAAATTGGTTCAGGTCAGCAAGAAGAACAGTTTCTTTCGAGGATTTGGGTTGGCCGCCCTAAACCTACTGACCATCCCGTATTATAGCGGTCTCAATATTATGTGGAACGCCTCCGGGTGGATACAGTTTCAGGTGCGGGACATCCTTATTTTTGTTCTTGCCGCGGGTCTAGGCACTTTTTCCGTGCTGTACATGTACACCGTATATTTCAATAAATTGGAATCGAAAACAAGTCGTTTTTCAAAGAATTCAAACTATATTCTCAGCGGATTGATGGTATTACTTTTTATCATTACTTTATTTCGGATTTATTATTGAAAGGATTGATTTTCATAGGAAGACCGGAGATCGAACGTCGTTGAACCTTGAGCTTACCGCAAGGCAAATTGAATCTTGAACCCCAATTATGAATTCCGATAATAAGAATTTCTTCGAAAAGGTCTACGAAATCGCCAGTCAAATCCCCGAGGGCCGAGTTACCTCTTATGGCGCTATTGCCAAATATCTCGGCGCCGCCCGAAGTGCCCGAATGGTCGGCTGGGCCATGAACGGAGCCGGAAACTTGCCCGAAATACCAGCTCACCGTGTGGTCAACAAAATCGGCCTTCTCACCGGCAAGCATCACTTCGACGGCACCAACCTCATGCAGCAGCTTTTGGAAAACGAAGGCATTGAGGTAGTGGATAATCAAATAGTAGATTTTGAAAAGCATTTTTGGGATCCGTTTAAGGAGCTTTAGAATGGGGTACGGAATAGAATGATTTTCTCAATCCCAATATGACTTACAAGGTGTCCCAATCAAATTTTAGTGGCCAATAATAGCCAAAACAAGACCGATTGAAGACGACCTGCGAAAGGCGCAACATATGCCATTTCAGTTCACCCGTCTCATTATTCAAAAGTCAAGGTAAAAATTGTCAGCTCCCCGGACGAGACCCGAATGCTTCCCCCGTGCAATCGCATGATTTGTTTGGATAGGCTGAGTCCGATGCCCGTACCCGTGGTTTTGGTGGTAAAGAAGGGCACAAAAATCTCATCCAGGTTCTCGGGAGAAACTCCGGGGCCGTTATCCCTGACCTGAATCACTTTTTTACCAGTCTCATCGATTCCGGCAGCGAAGGTAATATGGCCGTCATCCTTATTTTCTAGGGCTTGTTTTGCGTTTTTGCCAAGGTTCACTAGAACTTGGGTTATCTGTTTTTCATCGATAAATAGTTCCAATTCTTCGGGGTCGACCATGATTTCGATGTCGATGTGGCCATCGCCGCTCTGTTCGCCCATTAAAAGCTGAACCTTGTCGAAAAGTTCTCGGGCGGAAATCAAGGTTTTATCAGGTTCCGGTACGTTGAGAAAGGTGCGGTACGATTGCACGAAGCTCATTAGGTCGTTGCCCTGTTCCCGAATAACTTCTAGTCCTTTTACGGTGCTTTTCAAGTGGTGTTCCTCGAATTCTTCGGGGGTCAGCAGCCTACCCTCTTTCTTGAAATATTTGATGACCGATTCCGAAATTGAGGTGATCGGGGTAATCGTGTTCATGATTTCGTGGGTCAATACGCGAATTAATTTCACCCACGAATCGGTTTCCTTTTCGTCGAGCTCTTTGTTGATATCCTGAACGACCACAAGTAATAAAGATTGTTTATCCACCGAAATTGAAGTGGATTTCAAGGCCAATTGGGTCTTTTCGCGTTCGTTGGTCAGCTGAAAAGTCTTGCTTTCGAAGGGCTGCAGGTCTTTGAAAAGTGCGTACAGGTTTTCATCGACCTGGTTCAATTGTTTGACGTGGTTCAATGGACGATAGTTCAACAGTTTTTCAACGGTCGGGTTCGCGTAGAGGATATGTCCCTTCGGATTGATGGTGAGAATTCCGATGTCGGCCTGTCTCAAAATTTCTTTATAATACTGCTCTTGCGCCTGTTTTTTAAGGTGAATGTCCTGAATCATGGCATTGAGCATGTTCAGGCTGTGGTTGAGCTCTTCGAGGGATTTTACGCTAAGCTTTTCAGGAAACCGAAGGGTGAAGTCCTCGTTTTTAATGGCGTCGAAGAAGTAGGCGATCTTGCGGTTGGTCTGGTTGACGTAACGGATTAGGAAAACGGTCTGCAGCACTAGGAAGCCGAACACGAGCGCGGCCAGAACGTACTGCCCGTCAAAAAAGAGGAAGCCCGACCCCAGCGCCGCCGCTGAAATCAGAAGGATGCGGAACACCAGTTGCCAGTATATATGTCTACTTACCACTATTACGCCTTTTTCTTCAGTTTATTATAAAGCGTTTGCCGCGAGATCCCCAATTGCTCGGCTGCGGCGGTATAGTTGCCGTCGTTCTGGTCAAGGGCCTTGTTGATCATAAGCAGCTCCATTTCTTCCAAGGTTTCAGGTCCGGTTTCTTGGGATGTTCCCGGATTCGGTTTCAATAGGAAATCGTCTGGTTTGAGTACATTTTCTTCGGATAAAATCACCGCCCGTTCGACGGTATGCAGCAATTCGCGGATGTTTCCCGGCCAGGCGTAAGATATCAGTTTGTCTTGGGCGGCTTGATTGATTCGTAATCCGGGTTTGTTGTATTTGGATGTGAATTTTTTGAGATAGAAATCCGCCAAGATGAGGATGTCACCTTCCCGGTCGCGTAGGGGCGGCACTTCGATCCGGATGGTGTTGATGCGGTAGAGCAAATCTTCCCGGAAAAGTCCGTCTTTGACCATCTTGTCCAGGTTTTCATTGGTTGCACAGATCAGTCGGATGTCTACGGGAATCGATTTGTTCGACCCGACCCGAACAATCGTCTTGTTTTGGATGGCCGAAAGTAATTTCGCCTGTGCTTGAAGGGATAAGTTGCCAATTTCATCGAGAAACAAGGTGCCGCCGTTCGCCGCTTCGAACTTTCCGGCCCGATCTTCCTTGGCATCGGTAAACGAACCTTTAAGGTGTCCGAACAGCTCGCTTTCGAACAGGTTTTCGGAAATGGAACCCATATCCACCGAAATAAAGACTTCGTCGTTTCGAGGGGATAGCCGGTGCAACTCGCGCGCGATCAGTTCCTTGCCGGTGCCGTTTTCCCCGGTCACCAAAACGTTGACTTCCGTTTTGGCTACCTTGGCGGTCAGTTTCAGAACCGATTCGATCGCTTGGGAATTCCCGACGATAAGATTTTTGTTCTGGTTGATGTGCTGTTTTAGGTGGGTCTCTTTCTGGCGGAGCTGACTGACTTCCTTCTGTGATTTTCGCAGCTCATAGGCCGATTTGACAGTGGCCAGCAGCTTGTCGTTGTTCCAGGGTTTCAACACGAAATCTGCAGCGCCTTCCTTCAGGGCCTTTACCGCTAGGTCGATGGCACCGTAGGCCGTCATCATGATTACGGAAATCTGTGGCGCTTTTTTTCGGATTTCCCGGAGCCAAAAGAGCCCCTCGTTACCTGTATTCACCCCGGCCGTAAAATTCATATCCAACAAAACAATATCGTAGGTATCCAAATTCGGAAACGAGGATATCTGATTGGGATTGGATATCGTCTTGACCGTCTTGTAATCAAATTGCAAGAGTATTTCCAAGGCGCTCAATACGCTCTTGTTGTCGTCGATTACTAAGATTTTGGCATCCAGCATCTCTATAGCTTTTTGGCAGACGTAGTTGCAAGGAGCATTTTCGCAACGCTGCAATCCGCCGAACCCACTTAAAAGTTCTAAGGATTGCTTCGTTTTTGCTCGCAACTACTTCCTAAAACTACGATATCCTAGGCAATCCAGTTTGAAAACCGTCAAAATATTTGACATTGGGTGTACATTTATTTTACACCTCCATCCTTCTCCATCCTATCTAATAATAATAAACATCTAAAAATAAGTTAGTTATATACTTGGCACATCCTTCGCATATCCTTTGGCATACCAAAAGAATATGAATCGAATTTTGAAAACTATAGCACTTCTTTTATTGATGGTGTGCGCTCGAGTGGCGGCCCAGGAAACATGGACATTGGAGGAGTGCGTGGCTTACGCTGTTGAAAACAACCTGACGGTGAACGACGTGGAGTACACAGAAGATTCTAGTAGGGAATCGTACCGCCAATCCGTGCGCAATCTTTTGCCAAGCCTGAGCGGCTTCACGAACTATAACCAAAGCTTTGGCCGGTCGGAGGATCCAAACACAAGTGTCTTCGTCACCACGGATTTCTTTTCCAATAATTATTCCTTGAACGCTTCTATCGACCTGTTTCGGGGGTTTCAGAAATGGAACGCGATCAAAGCCGCAAAATTTATTCGCGAGGCGGCCGGTGAAGAAGTGCTGCAGGAGAAATATTTATTGGCTTTCCGGGTAATGTCCGCTTTTTACAACATCCGCTTCAACGAAGGTCTGGTAGAAATTTCCAAGGAGCAGGTGCAGATTTCCCAGAGCAATTACGACCTCGTCAAGCGACAAATCGAATTGGGCCTGAAGGCGGGAGCCGATTTGTATGAGGCGGAATCGCAATTGTTCGCCGATAAGCTGACCGTGACCCAGGCGGAGAACAGTTTAGCGGATGCACGGCTGACCTTGATGCAAGAAATGAACCTTGTCGGTGCAAATTCCATAGCGTTGCAGACTTCTTTGGATGAGATTGCTGTTGCATCCGATACCTTGATGACCGACCGGGATTCTATCTATCGGACCGCCGAAAATTTTATTCCTATTATCAAGGCGCAAGAGCTACGGGCCGAGGCAGCCCAAAAGCAGGTGGGCGTGGCGCGGGGGGCGCTATTTCCGTCCTTGACGATGAACGCAGGCTATTTTACCGGTTATTTTGAAACCAACTTAAATGAAGCGGGCGAGGTAATAGCTTTCGGCGATCAGTTGAGGGACAATGCTTCAAGATTTTTCGGATTTTCGCTGAACGTACCCATCATCGATCAATGGTCGAGGCGTTCGGACATCAAGCAGCAGAAAATCGCACGTTTGCGGGCCGAAAACAACTTGGATTTGGAACGGCAACAGCTCTATCAGCAGATACAGCAACTGGTACAGAACCACGATTCGTTCGCTGCAGAATACGAGCAAAGTACCAAGAGAGTTCGATCGCAGCGGGCGGCCTTCAACATTGCCCAAAAAAGGTATGAAAAAGGACTTATCAACGCTCTCGATCTCTCGCAAGCGCAAAACCAGTTCGCCACCGCGCAGAACGAGAACTTGGATGTGCGTCTGAGGCTGATCGTTAATGAAAAAACGCTGGATTTTTATCGTGGGCTCCCAGTTTTTGATATTGAATAGGATGAAAGTTTGAATTGAACCGATTTCCGCCATCGCGGAAATGAAAATAAAAGAAGTTTAGAAAATGGACATAAAGTTAGAAAAGAAAAAAGGACTCCGCCCGAAACATTACGGCTACATCGCCTTGGGCCTGCTGATTCTGTTTGCAGGATACCAGTTGATTTTTGCGAGTTCGGTATCGACCTTCCGCACGGAAAAGGATAAGCTTTCGGTGGCCGAGGTGACAGCGGGCAAGTTCGACGATTACATCACCATCAATGGCAACGTGGCCCCGATCGCGACCATTTACATGGATGCCTACGAAGGCGGTCGCGTGACCGAAAAACTGATTGAGGAAGGGGCTATGGTCAAAAAGGGAGATATTATTTTGAAGCTAGAGAATTCCGGCCTGTACGAGCAAATCTTGCAGAGCGAGAGCAATTTGGCCTTAAAGCAGAACGACCTGCGATCGACCCGTTTGAATTTTGACTCCCGTCAAGTGGATGGTCGTCGCAACCTCGCCACCGCCCAAAACGACCTCCAGCGGACCAAGCGGAACTATGAGCAAAACAAAGCCCTGTTCGAAGAAGAACTTATTTCTAGGGAGGAATACCTCATATCCAAAGAAAATTATGAGCTCTCGAAAAAACAGTACGACATCGTAAAACTACAGACCGAGCAGGACGAAGCGCTTAGAAAAACATCATTGGCCGGACTCGACACCGATCTTGAACGTATGCAGACTACATTAAGCATGGTCTACGAACGCTTGGACCACCTGAACGTTCGCGCCCCTGCCGATGGTCAATTGGGCTTTTTGGATGCCGAAATCGGGCAGAGCATCCAACAAGGGGAACGCATCGGACAGATTAACGTGCTGACCGATTACAAAATCGAGGCGACCATCGACGAGCATTACATCGATCGAGTGGTTCCCGATTTGACCGCGATGCTCGACCGTAATGGTGAGGAATATCCGCTTCGTTTGCGAAAGGTATATCCCGAAGTGCGAAATGGCAAGTTCAAGGTCGATTTGGTTTTTACCGATAGTCGGCCGTTGACTATCCGCACCGGGCAGAGCTACAACATTAAATTACAGTTGGGGGAATCGAACGATGCCCTATTGCTTCCGAAGGGAAGTTTCTTCCAAAGTACCGGCGGCCAATGGATTTTTGTGGTCGGCCCCGATGGGGAGGAGGCGCTTAAAAGGAACATCCGCATTGGAAAACAGAATTCCCGCTATTACGAGGTTTTAGAAGGCCTGCAGGATGGGGAAAAAGTGATTACGAGCAACTATGACAGTTTCGGGGAGGCGGAGAAAATAGTTTTAAACTAAAAATGTCACATTAAGTACCTCGGCTTCGCTCGGCACAGGCGCAGTCGAATTGTCACCTCGAGCGCAGTCGAGATGTCTTTATATTCACAAGTAAATCCAACAAGTGCAACGAACCACCAATAGAAATAGTCCTTAATATAAACGCGTAAATCCAATCAAAATGATACAGATCCAAAATCTAAAAAAAAGTTTCCGTACCGAGGAAGTCGAGACCTTGGCCTTGAACAAAGTGAATCTCAAAGTCGAGGACGGCGAATTCGTCGGCATCATGGGGCCGTCGGGATGTGGAAAATCCACCCTTCTGAACATCATCGGCATGCTCGACAACCCCACCGAAGGCAGCTACAATTTCGCCGGCAACGAAGTAGCGGGCCTCAAGGAAAGCCAGCGCACCCAGCTCCGGAAAGGTAATTTGGGTTTCGTCTTCCAAAGCTTTAACCTCATCGATGAGCTGACCGTTTTCGAAAACGTAGAGCTACCTCTGATTTACCTAAAAGAAAACAAGACAAGCCGCCGCGAGAAGGTCATGAAGGTGCTGGAGCGCATGAAAATTGCACATCGTGAAAAACATTTTCCACACCAGCTCTCGGGAGGACAACAACAACGCGTCGCCATCGCCCGGGCCGTAGTCACCAATCCCAAATTAATTCTAGCGGATGAGCCCACCGGTAACCTCGACTCCAAAAACGGCCTCGAAGTCATGAACCTGCTCACCGAACTCAACCAAGAAGGCACCACCATCGTGATGGTCACCCACTCCGACCACGACTCCCATTTCGCGCATCGGGTCGTGAACCTGTTCGATGGGCAGATTGTTACCGAGAGCCATAATCGGGCTATCGGGGCGACGAGTTGAGTGTTGCAAAGCGAGTTTATTCATCAATCAACACGTCCCTTAATCACGGACAATCCAATAAATGGAGAAATTAAATTCATCGATCATGTTCAAAAATCATCTCAAAATAGCGTTAAGAAGCATTAAAAAAGAGAAGCTGTTCACTTTTATAAAGATTGGGGGCTTTGCAGTGGGTATCGCCGCTTGTTTGCTTATTGCACTATTTATTAGGGATGAATTGAGCTACGATGAACATTACGCCAATAAAGACAGGCTATTTCGAGTAGTGCTAAATTTCGATATCGACGGCGAAATATTAAAGAACGTATACTTTCCTCTGCCTTTGGCGGAAACGCTGCAAGCCGATTTTCCGGAAATCAAAAAAGCGGGCAAGGTAAACACCAGCGAACTCTTTGGTGCCGGGAAAAGAGGGTTGCGTCCGTCAGGGGAAATCCAAAACCATTTCGAGGAGGGTTTTGTGTTCGCCGATCAAGAACTGTTCGAGATTTTGGAAATTCCCCTTGAACGCGGAAATCCCGAGGAAGCACTTAAAAAACCACAAAGCCTTGTGATTTCGGAGGCCAAGGCCTCGAAGTACTTCCCCAACGGGAATGCTTTGGGTCAAACAATAATTCTGGACGATAATGCCACCAAGCCTTACACCATTACCGGGGTCATGAAAGATTTCCCCGAAAACTCCCATTTGAACTTCGATTTTCTCATGCCCATTGAGGACAACAATACGAGTTGGACGTCGCAAAATTATTTTACCTATGTGTTAGTGGATGAAAAAGCGGACATACGGCAATTGGAGCAAAAATTATTTTCCATTACGGAAGATTATGTGTTGCCCGCCCAACGGGAAAGGGGCAGGGATGCGGCGTTTATAAATATCCTAAAAAACGTTGACTATACCTTGCAGCCCATTACCGATATCCACTTAAAATCGGATATCACGATGCAAGATGGCCTAAAGCACGGGGACATCCGTTTCGTCTGGCTCTTTGCTGCCATTGCCGGGTTCATACTGCTGTTGGCAGCTATTAACTTCATAAACTTATCTACCGCCAAATCCGCCAACAGGGCCAAAGAGGTTGGGCTACGAAAAACGGTAGGTGCCTTTAAACATAACTTGATTGCCCAGTTTTTAACCGAATCGGTAGTTTACAGCTTCCTATCGTTCGTGCTTGGATTGTTGCTGGCTTGGGCATTGTTGCCCTATTTTAATTCTATAGCTGCAAAATCCATAACTATGCCGTGGGGTGTATGGTGG
>JBAUIP010000513.1:0-12661 GCA_049683055.1 Pricia sp. | reverse complement strand
GGACAACATTTACCAAGCCACCGATTCCTCCGACACCTATCGCGAAATACTATCCGATCAGTTGAACATCTACCACACCACTATCAGCAGCAAATTGAACGATGTGATGAAGTTTTTGACCATCTTTTCGGTCATTTTTATTCCACTAACCTTTATTGCTGGAATTTACGGGACCAATTTTGAGGTCGTACCCGAACTCAAATATGAATATAGCTATTTTATTATGTGGGGGGTTATGATCGTGGTCGCTATCGGGATGCTGGTTTACTTCAAATATCGTAAATGGCTATGATGGCTTTGTGGAATCAATAGAAATCATCAAGAAAACCTATAGCAAAAGAGAGATGACCTGATATAATATGGCTATCCCATACAGTATATTGACCTCATTAGCTTCATATTTTCAATCTTAGGGTAAAATACCACACAAATCTGAAAATCCCGTTGTTTTCTCGGTGTCGCATTTGTCGCAACTTTGTACCGTATCATTTTAATACGACAAGTTATGACGACTACTAAATATTATCCCCCTATATGGCAGACCGCTCCTTTTTCCCTCGAATCCTATAATTGGGATTTTGAAGGAAGATGTATAAAGGATATGGTGCTAAAAAACGAGTATGTTGAAGAATTGCGCATATCGGAAATGAATTTGGACATTAAACGATTTTCAGCGTTCGATTCCAACGGGAAAGAGCATGCAATCAACGATTTCCCAGGCCAGCGCTCGCTACCTATAAAAGGAACACACGCCGGTGAATTTCTAAAATCAAAAGGAGTTCTTTTACTGGATGCCGGATGCTACACTACCCTTCGGTTCTATCTCGGAAGCGACAGTACCTTCACTTATAGCGACAGGCTGGAGGAACCAGGGGAAGGATTGAATCATTTGGATTTCGAGATTGAAAACGGATTGACCATTGAGGGCGGCGAGTCACCAGAAGCTGTTTTAAGGTTCGATTTCGTGCCCTTCAAGGTGAGTAAATTTATGATTGCGGTAAAGCAGCTTTTCAAAAGTCCACGTCGCACCGCCGGAAGACTTGTGGGAAGTTTTGGGCACTAACAGTAATTTGGTACGGCCGCAATATGGGCTAGCACTATTGTTGCGGTCGTATTATCAATTTTTGGAAAATCCAACTAAAACTTAGATTCTACAAAAAAGTTCGTTCTACGAAATTATCTAAAGTGGTTCAATATTACTACTTCAGATACCCCTCAACAAACTCCTCTTTAAAAACCCGCCCGATCCGCGTAAATACATCCTTATCCAAGAAAATATTGTTCCACAGATAAGGTGGTATTGAACCTGAGCATCCGCGACGTGTTTGCATCCCTCATGGATATCGATACTATTAGAACCATCAGGATTGATAGTGGGTCCCCTGTTGCAAACACCATTTTTTTCGTGGCTGTCCTGCGACGATTTGAAATCCCCTCCATTCTTGTCCTACCCTATCACTTGTTTCTCGGTGATAAAAGGCTGATGGTAATGCCGCTTGCCGGTGGCTTTGTACAGCGCATTGGCCACAGCGCCCATTATCGGAGGGAAGGGCGGTTCTCCCAAGCCGGTCGGGTCAATACCGTTGTCGACGAAATAGGTTTCTATTGATTTTGGGGCTTCGCTATGCCGGATCAGCCGATATCTGTCGAAATTGTTCTGTTCGGGCTTGCCCTCATTGAATGTCAGTCCGCTGTACATGGCATGGCCGATTCCGTCTACGATACCCCCTTCGGACATGTTTTTGGCCGCATCGGGATTGACCACGATACCGCAATCGATGGCGCAGGTCACCTTTTCCACTACGGGTTTGTCGTTTTCCATGACCATATCCAACACTTGAGCTACGTAGCTGTTATGGCAAAAATAAGCGGATACGCCCCGATGTACTTCGGAGGATTCATTGCCCCATCCGGATTTGTCCCTGACCAGTTCGAGAACGCCCGCGTAGCGTGCGGCCTCGTAATCATTTTTCTCCCCTACAGGATTTTTTTCGGCCCGTTCCAGAAGCTCAAGGCGGAATTCTATGGGATCTTTGCCCATTTCCTCCGCCACCTCATCGAGGAAGGACTGCTCCGCACCGGCGATAAAGTTGGATCGCGGTGCGCGGAAGGCCCCAATGCTGATATTGGAATCCATGGCCCAACCTTCAGCCAGATAATTATCGACAGCACCGGCCGGGAAGCGATTGGCAAAGAGTGGACTTTCCGGGATGCCGCCTGCCCGAACGTGAAAACCGACCAGGTTGTTATCCGCATCGAGGGCGGCGCGATAGGTGGCATAGTAAGAGGGGCGGTAAGTACCGAAGGTCATATCGTCTTCTCTGCTATAGACCAGCTTGACCGGTGCCTTCATTTTTTGGGATATGGCCGCGGCCTCCACCAAAAAATGGCCGTAAAGCCTTCGGCCGAAACCGCCGCCCTGCCGTGTCATTTGAATATCGACCTTTTCGAGCGGTAGGCCCAATCGTGCGGCCGCACTTTTTTCCATCATTTCCGGGGTCTGTATCGGTCCGATGAGTTCTGCCTTGTCCGCCGTTACGTTGGCGAAAAAGTTCATCGGCTCCATACAGTTATGGGCCAGGAACGGACAGGAGTAGCTGCGTTCGATGACCTTGGCCGCTTTTGCAAAGGCCGCCTCGGGATCACCGTCCTTCCGGACGAATTCGGACAGCATTGCTCCATCTTTGGCCATTTGCTCGGTATGTTTTTTGGTATTTTCAAGTCCGCCCGGTGTGATTTTTTTGCTCTTTTCGCCCGAGGCATAATGCGCAAATGAATCCTCGTAGCCTTCAAAAGTTTCCCATTCCGCTTTGACGGCTTTTTTGGCGTTCATCGTTTCCCAAGTGGAATTGCCTACCACTACGACCATGTCGTAAAAGGCGGCGGCATCGAACTGGTGTTTTTCGTACTCCTCGTTATAGGTCTTCAGGGTAAAGACATCCTTGATACCGGGCATGCCTTTGGCCGCTGTGTCGTCCATGGATTTCAATTTCATCCCGAAGGCGGGCGGATGTACAATCATGGCGATAAGCATACCTTCCCGCTGGATATCAAGTCCGAACAAGGGCTTTCCGGTTACGATTTTTGGCCCGTCGACATTTTTACGGGAGGTTCCTATAATCTTAAAATCCTCTATATTTTTTAGTGGTACCTCCTCCGGTACGGAAACTTGGGCGGCCTCTGAAGCCATTTCGCCGTAACCTGCGGATTTCCCACTGGTCTCATGGTGCAGCATGCCCGCTTCGGTGGTGATTTCGTCCACCGGCACCTTCCAAACTTCCGCGGCGGCCTGCTTGAGCATCTGCCGCGCGGTGGCCCCGGCCATACGAAGGCTTTCCCAACTCTGTCGAATGGACTGGCTGCCCCCGGCAATCTGTCGGGTAAAAATATCGGTGTTGAGAGCTGCCTGTTCCACAAGTACATCCTTCCAATCTACATCCAGTTCCTCGGCCACGATCATGGGCATGGAAGTCTTTACGTTCTGTCCGATTTCAGGATTGGGCGACATAATGGTCACCAGTCCATTCTCCCCAATTTTGAGGAAGCCGTTGAGTTCGAACCACTCCTCGGGCATTTGCATGACTTCCGCCTCGGTCTTGCCCTTGCAGGAGACCAGCCAGTTGAAACCTAGTACCATGCCCCCGCCCGCCAGCGCGGTACTTTTTATGAAGGAGCGTCTTCCTATTCTTGTTTTTGCAGTTGCCATTTTCCTGTGTTTTAAATTTTTTCGTGTGCTTTAGCTTCGAAATGGTCATTTGTCAAGCGTTCTGCGTATTCGACGCCGCTGTTTTGATTGCTTTTTTAATTCGGGTATACGTGCCGCAACGGCAAATGTTCCGGTTCATGGTCTCCTCGATTTCCGCGTCATCGGGATTGGGGCTCTTTTTCAAAAGCGCGCTAGCCGCCATAATCTGTCCCGCTTGGCAATAGCCGCATTGGTACACATCGTGTTCGAGCCAAGCTTGTTGCACCGGATGGTCGCCGTTTTCGGAGAGTCCCTCAATCGTGGTGATGGCCTGTTCGCCCACTCCGGAAACCGGTAGCTGACAAGAAGGTGTTGCCTGGTCTCCCAAATGAATCATACAGGCACCACACTGGGCGATGCCACAGCCATATTTGGTACCCACCAGTTTCAGGTGGTCGCGTAAGACCCAGAGCATCGGCGTATTCGGATCCACCTCTACCTCCCGCATTTTTCCGTTGACTTTTAGGTTAAATGTTGCCATGATCGTAAAGTTTTGCTTGAAATTATGAATTTTCCGCCGGACTTGGTCTTAAAAATCCTAACATAATGAGTTAACTGTCCTTATTTTTACACTTCTCGATAAAGCGGACTTATTTCTTGAGCTTTATCGCTACATTGGCCTCTAGTATATTGACTTTCCCGTTTTAGAATTTAGTCCGTCATTGGTCGGCGGTCAATTCAAAAAGCGCCTTATCCAACTGTGGTTTTACTTCGCAATTCGTATCAAAGTGCATCGTTGCCGTATTGGCACTATTGTAGGCAGGCCATTCCGGTAGGCCCGCGTGGTTGGGATTTCCGGTCTTGGCGAAATTGACCCAAGCCTGGCTCATTTTATCCGCTAGCACGAAAGCTTCTTTTCCCCCACCGGTCATTTGATTGGCCCGCTCTATATTATCAAAGACAAAGGGAAGTTCCATACAATGCAGCGATTTATATTTTCCGTCAAATACGGGGGATTGCCACGTGAATAAGTACATATAAACGGGTGCACCATTGGGCAGGGCGGATTTATCATTGGCCTGCTCAATGGCTCCCGGGCGGAACCTGATGTCCACGTCCAACAGGTCTTTCGCCGCCGTATCGTTCGGATAGGCCTTTCGTACCGCTTTGATGTAGGCGTCCGATCGGTCTTTCCATTGTTCCTTGATATGGAATAGGATTTCTTCATCGGATGCACTAACGAAGCGCATATTGGCAAAGGGGGCAAATTCGTTTTTGGTGGTACCGATCAGTAAGGGGATTTCTTTGGATAGCTCGAACGCCTCTTCTGAAAAGAGTTCGTATGGCAGATCGGACCCATCACGGCTCGGGCCCCAATTGAGACCAAAACCCAATATCGGTTTTCCTTCCGCTTTCATTTTTTCCTCAATGGTCTTTAAGGCTTTGGACCCTGCCGCACTCAAAGTCTCAAAGGGAATGTTTTGAATGCTGTCTATGGTGGATGCATCGAGCCCCAAATTCGAAAGTACTTCCGCGGAAATCCCCTGTGTTTCGGCTTTCTCCAACATGGCGGTCCGGAAAGAACCACTTTGGTTGATGGCTTTATGGAAAAGTCCTTTCGCCTTGGGCATCGCCATCAAGGTGTTCACCTTAGCCCCGCCCCCGGATTGGCCGAAAATGGTCACGTTATGGGGGTCGCCGCCGAAATTTTCGATATTTGTCTTGACCCATTCCAGTGCGGCCACTATATCCAAAATACTGTTGTTGGCTGAGTGTTGGTATTTATCACCGTAGGCGGATAGGTCCAAAAAGCCCAGAATATTGAGGCGATGGTTGATGGAAACAACCACTACATCTCCCTTTTTGCTCAGGTTTGTACCGTCATAAGAAGGCAGTTCCTGACTGGAACCGGCGGTAAATCCGCCCCCGTGTATCCAAAAGAGTACTGGTCGTTTTTTGCCGTCATCGATACTGGGTGTCCAAATATTGATGCGCAGGCAGTCTTCGTTCGTATAGCCCCAATCGTGGTCAAAAACGAACTCGGGTTCATCCTGTACGGAAGTGGTCGGTGTCATCAAAGGCGCCACTGGGCCATACATGGTAGAACTTCTGACGCCTTCCCAAGCATCGGGTTTCACAGGTGCTTCAAAACGCTTTGCTGTTGCGTAAGGGATACCTTTATAGATATAGGTACCATCTTCGATAAATCCACGGACCTTGCCCGATTCGGTGCTGGTTACGGCAACATTTTCGCCTGTTTTTACTTCTTGGCCCGAAAGGGTAAAGCCAATTAAACATAGGGCAATACCTATACTATGGATTATTATTTTTTCCATCTTACCAAAATAATGGTGCTATTGAGAATTTTATCTAATCGAACCCAATTTCCGCCAGGCCGTCATGACTTATTTTGATGGCCTCAAGCGGTTCCATGCCATCGAAGGTCATATCCTGTTCGACCATGTAATATTCCATTCCAGATAGTTCTTTCTTTTCCAAAATGCGTTTGAAATCGATGGTCCCATTCCCCACCGGGGCAAACCTTCCTTGGTCGTCCAAATCCTTGACATGCCATATTTTAAAACGCCCGGGATATTTCTCAAAATAGGCCACGGGGTCGGCTCCGGCCTTGGTAACCCAGTACAGGTCCATTTGAAAGTTGACGTATTTCGGGTCGGAATTTTCCAAGAGATAATCGATGGGAACAATGCCGTCTTCGTCTTCCATGAACTCGAAGTCATGGTTGTGGTAGAGCAGCTTCAATCCCGCTGCATCAGCTTTTTGGCCCAGTTCGTTTACAATTTTGGAAAGGTTGGCAGCCCCTCCGGTCATGCTCATCGTCCGGGTCGCTTCGTCGAACTTGAAAAGCCCCATCGGCGGGACGGGAATTACGCAATATTCGAATCCGGCAGCTTTTACATCGGCCATCATTTTGTCGGCATTTTCCAAGGTAACCGTACCTTGATGTGCACTTATCGGGGTCAAACCGACTTCGTCAAGATACGCTTTGAAATCCGCCGGGGACATATCATAGAATTTGCCCTCGGCATAACCGGCTGCCTCTATATTCTTGTATCCTGCATCGGCAACGGCCTTCAAAGTTTCCTTGGTATTTTCGCCCATGGCGTCACGAACCGTATATAGTGCCAGACCGCCAAAATTTTCTTGGGCCACCGCTTCGGATTCGGTAGTCGCAGCGGTTTCTTGCGTCTGCTCGGCCTTTTCTTTGCACGAAATTAGGGTTGCACTTAGAGCAAAGGCTATAAAAAGACTGAAAATTGAGTTTTTCATATTTATAAAGTTTAAGGAATCGACGTTTGAAGACATTATGAACGGCATTAAATATACGAAAGCTACCCGTTCCTTGTGGTACACTCTTCACTACATCTCATTACCGAATCGGCCCGTTTCACCAAAAAATAGGTCCGCTACCCAAATACTTCTCCGCAATCGGCTGATAATAATCGCGCACCTCTTCGAGCTCGTAGACTTTTTGGCTTTTGGTATAAAGGTCGTATTTGTTGAAGTCATTTATAATCTTGAGATATTCGGCATCCGAATCGCTTATTAAATGCTCGTAACTTCCGCCGGAATGCCATGGATAAAAGGAATGGTATCGGATCATGACCATCGCCTCGTCGGGCAGGGTGTTGGCCTTATGGTTATTCAGCACCTGGTACAGATATTCATCGTGGCCCCAGGCAAGCTCGAGGTTGTCGATGCCACAGCCTTCTTCGTAGATTCCCGTCGGGGTATTATAGCGCTTATCGTGCATATCGGGATTCAACTCGTTGAATTCCGGATATACGCAGGTATCGGGCAATCGGCATCCGACCACAAAGACATCGCCTACCATACCCCATTGCTCATCTTGGCTGGTGCCGTCTTCGTCGCATCCCCAGAGGAACATGACTTTTCCTAGGTCGTGGATGAGTCCCGTGAGCTGCATCCAATCGGGGCGGTCGTCGGCGCGGATGGCCTCGGCACTTTGGATCAGGTGCTGTACGTTGGGCAGGTCGAGGTCGGGATCGCTGACATCGATCAGGTCGTTCAGATGGGCCATGGCCTCCCATAGGTCCATCGGTTTGTCGAACTTGAGGTATTTGCTGTGCATCCGCTGGACGTAATCAAAGGTCTGGTTTTGGCGCATTTTTCGGTAATGCTCCTTAACGGCGGCCTTGACGTCGACAGCTTCGTAGTTTCGAAAGGTTTTTGTTTCCATAGGATGAAAATTTTAAATGGCCTCCAAGGTCAATTTCGGATGCAATTCGCTTCGGGTACTAGCCCTTGAATGTTTGGGGTTCGGAGACGGATGCCGGGTACTTGAGACTCACACATTTCCAAGTACAAGGTACAAAATAACCGTGAAAAGCACTAGAAAGAGACTAAAGCCTCTCGCGTATTTCCATGGTTTCAGGTTCAGCTTTCCTGAATCGTGCATCTCGAATTTCGCTTCGCGGGTAAAGAAGCGGGATGCTAGATGCATAATGAGTATGTTCAGAACGAACTCGATGCCCCAGATATGGACAAAATGCAGGTCCACTTGAACCACATAGTACATCAGGATGTAGAAAAGCAGGCCGAACAGCAATCCAATCTTGGCCCCCGTGGCGGATACCTTCGGGAACAGGAATCCCGCGATGATGACGCTGGCGATGGGGATAAAGAAGATTCCGTTCAACTGTTGCAACAATTGATAAAGTCCTTCCGGCGCATTAGCCACGAAGGGAGCGATGCCTATGGCGAAAACGGCGAGGACTGCGGATGTCCATCTTCCCAAGGAGACCAGTTTGGTTTCCGAGGCATCCTTTTGAATATAGCGTTTAAAAATATCAAGGCTAAAGACCGTCGCGGCACTGTTAAGGGTGGAGTTAAAAGTACTGAGGATGGCGCCCATCATCACCGCGACGAAGAATCCTGTCAGCCACAGCGGAAGCACTTTTTTGACCAAGAGCGGATAGACGTTATCGGGATTGTCGTAGAGACTTTCCCCAAAATAATAAAAGCCTATTAAGCCGGGCAGAACGATGACCAACGGCACCAAGATTTTCAAAAGGCCGGTGAAAAGCAATCCTTTTTGAGCTTCCTTCAGATTGACCGCACCCAGCACTCTTTGGATGATGGACTGGTGCATCGTCCAAAAATAGATCTGGTTGATCATCAGGCCGGTGAACAATACCTCGAATGGAAGAATCGCCGAACGTGCCCCCTCGCCTACCCCGGGCTCATCGCTCACTACGTTGAATTTATCGGGACTGTTCTCAAAAACGGCACCCATCCCTTCAAATAAATTGCCGTTCCCAATACTCAGCAATGCCAAAATGGGAACCAACAATCCCGCTACCAGCAGGCCGAAACCATTGATGGTGTCCGTGTAGGCGACCATTTTGAGTCCCCCGAAAATGGCATAGAATGCGCCAATGGTGCCGACGACTACGATGGTAATCCAAATTCCCTGGTCGACCGTTACGTTCAGCAGCTGCGAAATCTCGAAAATAGCCTCAATGTTGAGGGCGCCGGTGTACAGCACGATGGGGAGTAAGGTTAGCACGAAGGAAAGAATCAATAGCAGCGCCACCAAGGTTCGGGTCAATCCGTCAAAACGTTTTTCGAGGAATTCAGGAATGGTGGTGAGTCCCATTTTCAGGTAACGCGGGGCGAAATAGAGGGCCGCGATGACCAGGGCCAGGGCCGAGGTGACTTCCCAAGCGATGATGATGGCCCCGTTGCGGTAGGCCGAGCCGTTCATACCGACCAGATGCTCGGTAGAAATATTGGTCAACAGTAAGGATCCGGCGATAACGATTCCGGTGAGGGAGCGTCCGCCCAAAAAATAACCATCCTGGGTATCGAGACGGTCACGGCGGAGTTTATAAGTAGCGTAAAAGGCCACGAAACCGGTGAACAAGAGGAAAGTGAGCAGCGCCATGGCATCTAATGTAAGGAAAATTCGGCTAGCGTAGCCTCCATCATATCCGAAGAAAATTCTTATATTGTATTCCGAATTACCAACCAAACTGAATTGGAGTACAACTTCTACGCTTTCTTCGAAACCGTCGGTTTTATACAGGCCCTAACCTTGGGGGCTCTGTTAACCGCCGTTCATAAAAGCAAATACAAAAGCACCCTTTTTCTAGGATTTTTCCTATTGGCCTTCGCCCTGGAGACGGTTCCGATCATTCTGGAGAGCTTGGGGGCCTTTGACTTGTATCCCTCGCTCTATTTGTTGCCCTTCGACTTCTTTTGGCTGCATTTTCCACTTTTTTACATCTACACCCAGCAAATAAGTATTTTTTCCGACGATAAAATCAAATATTGGGTGCTCTATCCTGGAATTTTGGCCTTTATCGCCCAACTCATCTTTTTCTTCTTTTCCTACGAAATCAAATTCGCCATCGCCGATTCCGTAGGTTACGACATTTATACCTACTGTAAGATTGCCTACGGCCTTGTAATTGGGGTCTACACGCTGTTCATCCTCAACCGGCATAGGATCGAGGTGCATAATTATTTTTCGATGGTCGAATCGAAGGAGCTGAAATGGGCACGCAATTTTCTAATATTCAATATTATAGGCTCCCTACTTTACAGCATTTTTAACCACACGATCGGGAAAAGTATTTTTGCGGAAATATTCTTCGTCTGTTTCGACCTGATTTTGATCTATTGGGTATCGTACCACGGGGTAAAGCAGCGCAATGTCATCTCTCTTTTGGTCAAAAAAGAGGAATTCGAATCTGCCAGTATCGAACCGTTGGAGAAAATACTGGCCGGCAGGGTGGACGAATCCAATGATGAATCGGACAAAAAAGAGGATAAGGAGGCCCTAATGGAAAAAATTGATGCCTATATGGTTTCCTCCGAAAGTTTTACACACAAAGACCTGACCATCATCGATCTGAGCGAAAGGCTCGAGGTGCATCCCAAACGGATTTCCACCACTATAAACACCGTTCAGAACCAGAACTTCAACGCCTATGTCAATCAATTTCGGGTTAAAAAGGCCGAAGAACTGCTCCAAGATGAAAGCAAGGGCCACCTTAGCATCGAAGGAATCGGTAACGAAGTAGGATTCCACAGCAAGAGTGCCTTTTATTCCGCGTTCAAAAAGTTCTCGGGAACAACGCCATCCAAATATAAAGAGGGAATAATGTTTTAATAGGATGCACCCCAGATGTCAATTGAGGGCCAATCATCCAAACTCGGTATATCCTAATCCCCGAAACATACCTGGTCGAGTCCTAAAATCGGAGCATCCGTTCTGAATTCGGAAATCCAAACTCCTTTCGCATCTATTTTTTTGGATATCCCCTACCAACATCCGGATATTTGCACGGCGAAAACCAAGAAGGTATTACCTACGTTTATACGTATGAACAATCTGACCCAAAACAAAGGATACTCCTAAGCTATGAAATGCGTAGAACTTAATTCAAAGGGAAATTTCGATACTTGGAAACCTTCCAAAGTGGAGGAATTGCGGAGTATGAAAATCCGTGAATGTTTGGGACAAAAACTGCTGTTCGAAAACGATTTGATCAGGGTCTGGGAAGCGGTCCTTTTTCCCGGCGAGCGCCTCCCCTTTCGAAAAGTGACCGGTGATTTTAGTTTTACTTCCATAACGGAAGGCCTTGCAATTAGTCGTTGCGCCGATGGTACGATTACCTTGGTGCGGATCAACAAAGGCGATTCGACCTTTATCAAGTCCGCAGGGCGCGAACTGATTCACGACCTTGAAAATATCGGGGAGAACATACTCTTTTTACATGCCATGGAATTCAAGCCATTGGTCGAAAAAAATATGAATCAAAAGATGAACCAGCTGAACTGAACATGTTTTGGATTGGCTCCGAACGCTGCAGCTGTTGCCTGATGGCGAAGTTCCCCCAGCAGTTGGGCAAAATCGGAGCCATTTTCCCAATTTTTAGCAAAACCATCCTTTAATCGGGATGGTTTTCTATTTTTGGGATATGCAAATCATCTCCACCAACATTGGCGAACCGACCACCTTCACTTGGAACGGGGAGGAAGAAACCACGGGCATCTTTAAATATCCCGTTTCCGAGCCGTTGAAATTGACCAAAACAGACGTCGAAAAAGACCATATTACCGACCGGGTACACCACGGCGGCACGAACAAGGCTTGCTACCTTTTTGCCAAGGAACAGTATCCGTTCTGGAAGCAGCTCTACCCCGACCTTGATTGGAACTGGGGCATGTTCGGCGAAAATCTCACCGTCGATGGCCTGAACGAAACCCAGGTACGTATAGGCGATATTTTCAAGGTCGGTACCGCTATAGTTCAGGTCTCCCAGCCCCGGGAGCCTTGCTACAAGCTGGGGGTTCGGTTCGGCGATCAGAAAATCCTGAAACGCTACGTTGCCCATGGGTTTCCCGGCACCTATGTCCGTATTCTGGAGGAGGGCGAGGTGCAAAAGGGAGATACGCTCGACTTGCAGGAACAATCGCCCAACCCATTGACTGTCAACCAGTTTTTTCATCTTATGTTCGCCAAAAAAAAAGATGCCCACTTGGTGGAGCTTTTTATGACCAACGAATCCGTCCCGGACTACAAAAAAGAGCGTATGAAGAAATTTATTTAAGGGGGGATGCGCCTTTGGAAAGGGGGATACATTTCGGACCTTTAATTCCTCTTTTTGCTTAATGGTAGATTTACTCAATGCAACGATATTCGCCAGGTTGAAGGGATAAAAACAGAAACAGAGTTATGAAATACAAAATTCTAATTGCCGCCTTAGTTCTAACGACGCTCGCCTGCAAAAACGAGCCTAAGAATTCGGGGGATGCGGTTACGACCGAAAACCAAGCCTTCGATTCCCTGACCGGAAGCTACTATCAGGAGGGCCTTCAAATCAATCCACTGAGCGCTACCTTTCAAGGGGACGAGCGCTACAATGATACCCTGCCCAATTTTTTGTCGGATAAATACGAAAAAAGACTGCGGGAATACTACTC
>JBAUIP010000512.1:0-5111 GCA_049683055.1 Pricia sp. | reverse complement strand
CCTTAATTTCAGCTCAGAAATGGCCTCAACCTCTTGCAAAAAATCCTCTTCGTTCACCCGCCATCCGACGGAAAAGGAAGGGAAATAACCGGTTTGATTATCCGACCCGAATCTTGAAGATCGGTCGGAACGTATGGTCCCTGTTAGCAGGTATTTGTCCTGAAAACTATAGTTCAAGCGAAACAAGGCAGAGGCCAAGGTCCATTGTTCTTTCACCGAGGTGCCGGCGTATACCTGACCGCCGCTGATGGTCGTTACTAAATCGTCGGGAAAATTATCGGCTAAAACTTGTTTTATCGCAACGTTGTCCCTTTGCGCGGTGTAGCCGATGAGTGCGTTGACAAAATGGTCGCCAAATTCCTTTTCCCAGTTCAGGGTGTTCTCCCAAAGCCAATTGACTTCGGTCGATGACGTCGCCTGGGCGTAGGATTCCCCCTCGTTGGCCTCCCTGAACAATAGGGTGTTCGCCCTGTAAAAATCCTGATTGTACAGGTTGATGTAGGTGCCGCCGAAAGTCTTAAAGGTAAGTTTCGGAAGTATCTCATAGGACAGGCCCAAAGAAGCCCTGGTCTGAAACTGGAATATTTGATCGTCAACACCTTCTATAATCGCTAAGGGATTACTGGCCGTAGTAGTACCGCCACCTAAAAAGGATTGATTGTTCCTTTGATTTATAGTACCATCAGGGTTGAAAGGTTGGACTGTAGGAGAATGTACCAAGGCCGAATAGATGACACCGGGAGGTCTTGCAAAATAGGGTGCCGAAGCGGGAACCCTCTGATTTTCGGTAATGGTCGGGGCCACCCGTAAATCGAGGTTCAGCTTTTCGGTCAGTTGGGAGTTCAGGTTCAACATAAGGTTGTACCGTTCGAATTGGGCCCTGTCGACTATTCCTGTTTGGTTGAAATATCCCGCCGAGGCAAAAAAGCTGGTGTTATTGCGGACGGGTGACGCGTACGAGAAATTATAGTTCTTTACCAAACCTGTTTTAAATATTGCATCTTGCCAATCTGTATCGGTTCCATCCCAGTTGATGTAAGATTCGGGTAGTTCAAAATTGACATTGCCTCTGGCATCCGGTCCGATGGGGTCATCGATGGATGCTCCCGGTACGGATGACAGATAATTATTATTTCTTGCGTCGGTGGTGAAATCGATGAGCTGCTCCGCATTCATCAAATCGATTTTGTTCGCTACATCCTGTATGCTGAGGAACGAATCGAACGAAAACTTTCCATCTTCGGTTGGAGACCCCCTTTTGGTCGTAATCAATAGCACCCCGTTTCCTCCGCGTGAGCCATAAATTGCCGCCGCGGATGCATCCTTGAGTACTTGAATGGACTCGATGTCATTCGGATTGAGCGTGGCCAGAGGGTTTACCGGGGGTGGTTGAAATGCAGCGCCTCGTTGTACGAGGCCTCCGCTAGTGCCGGTCGATGTTAGATTTCTTGAGATGGGAACACCATCGATGACGAACAAAGGGTCATTTCCTGCCGAAATAGATCCGGAACCTCGGACTCGAATATTGGGGCTGGCTCCTGGTTCACCTGAAGTTTCTTGTACTTGTACTCCGGCCACCCGGCCGATAATGGCGCTCTCAGGACTTAAGGATGGCACCTCGGTTATCGCCTCCGGCGTAACCGAAATTACGGATCCCGTGACCCTTTTCTTGGCCAAGGTACCATAGCCTACGACCACCACCTCATCCAATTGGGCGTTATCGGGTTCCAATGTAATATTGAAGGTAGTGACGGAGCCAATTTCTACCTCTTTCGACTCAAAACCTATGTACGAGACGACCAGTACGGTCGCATCGGAAGGTAGGGTTAGTTCAAAATTACCGTCAAAGTCAGTTATAGTTCCCGAAGTCGTACCTTTTACAGCAATCGAGGCGCCTGGCAGCGGCAGCCCTTCGTTATCTTCCACAGAACCCGAAATAGTGGTTTGAAACTGTTTATCCTTCGTTACTGTCTTAATTTCATTAGGTGTTGGCATCGGTGTTTCCGTTAGGGCAACCACAATCTGATTTCCTATGATTTCATATTTCCAATGGTTGGCAGAACATAATTCCTGCAAAAAATCGTCTAAACAGACATTGATGGTGCTTATGGTTACCTTTTTTGAGACATCGATTTCAGAGGCCTCATAGAAGAAATTGTACCCATTGGACTGGGAGATTCTCTCAAAGACCTTTCTCAGTTCCACATCTTCGAAACTTGCGGTAACCATATTGTTTTGTTCGCATACAGCGCCTAGTGCGGTAGTAAAACTTATCATGACCAAACAGAAAAGACCGGCCTTGAGCAGTCTATTGGCATTATATGGTTTTATTTGATTTTTCATATAGAAGAGGTTTTAAGTTAGTATTTGTTTTGTGTCGTTTATTTTGTTTTCATAGGCATTTTTTTATTGGGTTCATCAATAGTCAAAGTCTTATCGGTTAATAAGTACGAGAAGTCGGTGTGTGCCTGTATGGTCATTAGAATTTCTTCCATGCTTTCATCCTTAAACCTTCCATTGAAGTTGAGGTCGTTCAATTTTTTATAGTTGTTTTGAGTGTTTAAATTAAACCTACGTCTCATTTTTTTAAGGATGGTCGCAATGTTGTCGTTGTGAAAGACCAGAACTCCTTCCGTCCATCCCAAATGACGGCTTACATCGATATTTTCGATGGCTAAGTTGTCGAGATTGTCTGTCAGGGCAGCCTTCTGATTGGGAGTCATCTTTACAGGCTCCCTCTCGTTTCCGGCCTGATATAGTTCGACAAATCCCTCGACCAGTATCACTTCCTTTTCGGTGTCATCGTCGTATGCGGAAACGTTGAATTGCGTACCCAAAACCTTAGTGGATAAATTTTCGGTATTCACTTGAAAAGGAACGTTCGATTTCGCAATGTCAAAATACCCTTCACCAACGAGCGAAACGGCTCTTATGGAATCACCAAAATTTTTCGGATACGACAGGCTGGAACCTGAATTCAGCTGCACGTTTGAACCATCGGCAAGAATAACTTCAAAGGTTTTCCCGAAGGGTACATGTACCGTATGCCTGACTTTGGATTCCGTCTCACGATCGGATGCATTCGTTGCGAAATATTGCAGTACTCCTCTTTCCTTAAGTTTAATACCACTGGCCACTGTAGAAAATTCCTGATGGTCTTCCAGGGAATAATACTTTGGCAGCCCGTTATTGATTTCAAGAACGATACTGTTCTTATCCAAAATCTGTGTGGGTGGCTGCTTGGTCTGAAAATATAGGTATGCCGACGTGCAAGCAAGAAGCAGGAAAACGGCAGCATATTTCAAAAAATCCTCAGGAAATCCTTTTGCTTTTGATGGTGTATCGATGGATAGCGCAGATAGTTGCTTTTCCACTTTTAGGGTATCAAAGTTATGCCTGACCCATAGTTCCGTTTTGATAAAATCTTTGAGATGGGCCTTATTTTCTTCATCCTTTATCCATTCCGTGAGAAAGGACTTCTCGGCGAGACTGGCTTCGTCGTCAAGGAATCTTGAAATGATTACATCAATTTCATGTGTGTCCATCAAAAACGGGAGTTTTCCGTAAAGAAGACGCTGAAAAAATTGAAAACCCTTGCTTTTCAATTATTATTTGCCGAAAAGGAAGAAAAATTCCAACAATTTAACCGAGTCTATTCTTAAGTCGGGCCATCGCCTTTGCGATATGGCCTTCGACGGTTTTAACCGAAATATTCATTTTTTCTGAGATTTCGGCATAGGTAAGACCTTGTTTTTTTCGAAGAATGAAAGCGGTCTTACATTTTTTGGGGAGTTTGTTGATCTCTTTGTTCAGTAGCTTTAGTTTATGTTCTGTATCCGCTGGATTGTTCTCCATAAGTTCGAGCGTAGCCGAGTACTGCAGTTCTTGAAGTAGCACCAACTTTTTGGCGTGTTTTTTTTGAAGGTCCTTATACAGGTTGTAGGCCATGCGGAATAGGTATCCCTTGATATTATGTTTGATGGCCAGTCGCTTTCGCTTATCCCAAAAGTTTACGAAAGTTTGCTGAACGATTTCTTCCGCGATGACCTTGCTTCTGCATATGACCAAAATGTATTGCATAAGTTCATTGGCATAGCACTTGAAGATATAGGTGTATGCAGGGCGAATCCCTTCCCGAAGGTCTCCCAATAGAACATCTATATCGCTATATTTATCCCTTTCCATCCAATAGTATTAGTCCGCTTCTAGCTACGGAGGACGTATAGAACCCGTTTTGAGTTCATAGCCCCGTTTTTAGATGCTAAAAAGCAAGTTCGAAATGGGGAAGTCGTCGTTTTATCCAGTTAGGATGTAAATAGTTGAACCTGCCCAAAGGCCAGGCTTGACCTTTTGAAGGTATAAAAAAGAAATGAATACCTTCGAAAAAAAGCGGTGTGAATAGGATATCCTATCCTGATTTTTATCTTCAAAGACCGTTTTTCCGTGGTACGCTATCTTTATTCCATGGATTTCAAAGCATCTTCTATCGCGGTTTTTCGGTCCTCCGGCGCATTTTCCATCGCCGCCTTGAACGCTTTGACGGCTTCCCTCTTTTTCCCAAGACTTTTTAAGGCATTGCCCCGATTGAAATGCGCACGCCAGTAGGTGTCGTTTTTCTTTAGGGCCTGACGAAAAACATACTCCGCACGGTCGTACTCCTTTTGATTTATAAGCCTTCGACCGTAGCGTTCCAAATACACATCGCTTCCTACTTCGAGGGCTCTCCCTATTGCGGAACGGGCCCCCTTTTCATCACCGAGCTGCACTAGTAATTTGGATTTCACGTCCCAGTTCGAAAAATTTTCTTCTAGGGAGATGGATTTGTCTATCCATTCCAGCGCTTCCTCCGTGTTTATGCCGTACTCCGCGCAATAATCCGCCGCTTGGCACCAACTGAACCATTCCCAATACGCATCCGAACGCAGTTGTTTTCTGATATTTTTCAAAGCAATTTTATCAATATCAAGCCTGAGCTTCAGGGTTGCTTCTTTATTTGCCCAGCTTAGGACGATGGAAGTCGAGGCCCTATCGCGGTCCAAAAAATAGAAGCTCATCCATTCCCTAGGTTCGGATACCTCCGTTACGGGTACCGTAACCCTGAGGGCATCTTC
>JBAUIP010000511.1:0-2206 GCA_049683055.1 Pricia sp. | reverse complement strand
GCCCAAGGGGGTGGCCCTCAACCTGATCGCTTCCGACAACACCTTGGCGGTACGGGTGGCGTCGGACAAATTCTGCCGGTACCTCATCAACAAATTCCGCAAACCGATCGTCTCGACATCCGCCAATGTTTCCGGGCATGCGAGTCCCAGAGACTTCCAGGATATCTCCGAAACCATTTTAAAAGGTGTGGACTATGTGGTAAATTTGCAGCCCGAACAGGCCACGGCGGTGCCCTCGTCCATCATTAAATTGGGGAACAACGGAACCGTGAAGGTGATTAGGGAATGAAAAAACTTGAATATCAAGATTTGAACCTGCAGGAAGCCCTAAAAGACCCCATTTTCAAAATCATCTCCGAGGCCGCTTCGGAATTGGTTACCGACACCTACGTCATCGGTGGATTTGTGCGCGACCACCTACTCGAACGCGGTACACCCCAAGACATCGACATCGTGACCGTAGGTAGCGGTATTGAATTGGCCCGAAAGGTCGCCTCGAAACTACCCGGACATCCAAAAATATCCGTTTTTAAAAATTTTGGAACGGCCATGCTCAAGACCGTGGACATCGAACTGGAATTCGTCGGCGCCCGCAAGGAAAGTTACCATCGGGACAGCCGAAAACCGGTGGTCGAAAACGGCACCTTGGAAGACGATCAAAACCGACGGGATTTTACCATCAACGCCCTTGCACTCTCCTTGAACGCGAACGACTTCGGCAATCTGATCGACCCTTTTGGCGGCGTGGCCGATCTCGAAAAAAAAAATAATCCGCACCCCTTTAGAACCCGGCATCACCTACTCCGATGATCCGCTACGAATGATGCGCGCGGTCCGCTTTGCCACCCAGCTCGATTTTGAAATCGAACTGAAATCGCTACGGGCAATTACCGAAAATAAGGACCGCATCAAGATAATCTCCAAGGAGCGTATCGTCGACGAACTTCATAAAATTCTGGCCAGCGAAAAACCATCCAAAGGTTTTGCCTTACTCCACAAAACGGAGCTGCTGCCCTACATCCTTCCTGAACTGATTGCCTTACAAGGTATCGAAGAAAAGGAGGGCCAGACCCATAAGGATAATTTCTGGCACACCTTGGAAGTGGTCGACAACATCGCCGAATCCACCGACGACCTTTGGCTGCGATGGGCCGCCCTGCTCCATGACATCGGCAAGGCGCCGACCAAAAAATGGCACAAGAAAATTGGGTGGACCTTCCACGGCCATGAATTTGTCGGTTCGAAAATGGTCTACAAGCTCTTCAAACGCCTGCGAATGCCGCTGAACGACAAGATGAAATTCGTACAGAAAATGGTGTTGATGAGCTCACGTCCGCAGATATTGTCAGAAGAATTCGTGACAGACTCCGCCGTAAGGCGATTGGTACACGATGCCGGCGACCATGTAGACGCCCTGATGACCCTTTGCGAAGCGGACATCACCACCAAGAATCCCCGGAAACAGCGCAAATACAAGAACAACTTTAAGCAGGTACGCCAAAAAATCGAGGAGGTCGAGGAGCGCGACCACATCCGTAACTTTCAGCCGCCGGTCTCGGGGGAGGAAATCATGGAGACTTTTAACATCAAGCCATCCCGTGAAATCGGTATCATCAAAGACGCCATCAAGGAAGCGATTCTGGAAGGTGACATACCGAACGAACATGCCGCCGCGAAAGAATTCATGCTTAAAAAAGGGAAGGAAATAGGGCTAGAGGTTTCTTCTACTAATGCTTCCCTATCCCGCAAAAAATAAAATCAGTCAGCTGCTCCTTCAGTTTGAACGAATTCAGATTCTCGTCCTCAATTATCACATGGCTGAAGAGCCGTTTCAATGGCGGAAAGAAAAGAAAGCTCCCCACTTCAAGATTCATGTTCTTTAACCTACCCCCTTCGATTCCTTTCAAATGTGGGTTTGACATACAATTCTCCCCGTTTCACAACAAATTTTACCCTTAGGGAATCATTAAGGATAGTTTTGCCTGTAACGCCTTTGGACACTAAAGTTTGTCCATAACCCAAATACCTCAACCTACCTTTTGATGGAAAAATCACATCCGTTCCCCCAGAGGATACTATCCTACAATGCTATCCTGTTACATTTGGTTTTGTTTTTAAGCCTCGGCGTCTCCGCCCAGAATTTCGAGAATGTCGCCATTACCGGTGTAATTTCGGGCAACAACACAAATAATGCCCTATTTACCGC
>JBAUIP010000510.1:0-10265 GCA_049683055.1 Pricia sp. | reverse complement strand
CTATGGAACTTGAAATGGAAGCGGGAAACTGGCGCAGTGCTTCCATGGTTTGGGTGTCGACCTCGGAGAAATCCGCGGGTTCGGGCACGACGCCATCATAGTATTTATGGGTCAAAACGACCACACGGTTGATAAAATTGCCGAAAATGGCGACGAGTTCGTTGTTGTTGCGGGCCTGAAAATCTTTCCAAGTGAAATCGTTGTCCTTGGTTTCGGGGGCGTTGGCGGTGAGGGTGTAGCGAAGCGAATCCTGCATATCGGGGAATTCCTCGAGGTATTCGTGCAGCCATACGGCCCAGTTCTTGGAAGTGGACAGTTTGTTTCCCTCTAAGTTCAGAAACTCGTTGGCGGGCACGTTTTCCGGGAGGATAAAATCACCATGGGCTTCCAAAAGCACCGGAAAGATAATGCAATGGAAAACGATATTGTCTTTCCCGATAAAGTGGACGAGTTTGGTGTCGGAGGATTTCCAGTAGGGCTCCCAATCCTTGCCTTCGCGTTCGGCCCATTCCTTGGTGGATGAGATGTATCCGATCGGGGCGTCGAACCAAACGTAAAGCACCTTGCCCTCGGCGCCTTCAACGGGAACGGGGATGCCCCAATCGAGGTCGCGGGTGACGGCGCGGGGTTCTAGTCCGCCATCGATCCAGCTTTTGCATTGACCGTAGACGTTGGGCTTCCAGTCGTGTTTATGGCCTTCGAGGATGTATTTTCTTAGGAAATCTTCATAGCAGTCCAAGGGCAAGAACCAGTGTTTGGTTTCCTTCGTGGTCGGAACGCTTCCGGTGATGGTGGATTTCGGGTCGATCAGATCGGTGGCGTTCAACGAAGATCCGCAATTTTCGCACTGGTCCCCATAAGCTTCCGGATGCCCGCATTTGGGGCAGGTGCCGACCACAAAACGATCGGCGAGGAACTGCTGCGCCTCCTCATCGTAAAGCTGGGCGGTGGTCTCTTCTATAAAATCATCCTGTTCGTATAATTTCTTGAAAAAGTCGGAGGCGGTTTTGTGGTGGACTTCCGCCGAGGTGCGGGAGTAGTTGTCGAAGGTTATCCCAAAATCCTCAAAGGATTGTTTTATGATACCATGGTACTTGTCGATGATTTTCTGCGGGGAAACGCCTTCCTTTTTGGCCTTCATCGAAATAGCGACCCCGTGCTCGTCACTTCCGCATACGAAAAGGACATCCTGGCCTGTCAAACGCAGGTAGCGGGCATAGATATCCGCGGGAACGTAAACGCCCGCCAAATGCCCGATATGGATAGGGCCATTGGTGTAGGGCAGGGCGGCGGTAATCGTGTAACGGCTTGGGGATGCAGCGTCACGGGAAGGTGTTGAGGTGTTCTCGGCCATCAAAATCAAATTAGGCCACAAAAATAGGATTTTTTGCGGGCTGTCAACCACGGGTGCCCTAAAAAGCAAAGCCCTCGCTGAAATCCCTGATAGGATTCTGCAAAGGCAATGATTTGAACTTTGAATTGCTATCTCAAAAGGATAGAGTTTTCCACGGATTGATTCGGTTTTATCGATGCCGAAAGTTATCCACAGACATCACGATTTGAGTAGCCGCAACTCAGACCGGAATCAACCGACTGCCAAGGTCATCCTAAGACACCATCACGGTCTTGGACATTATGCGCTGTTGTACTTTAATCCTATAGATGTATTTTCCAACCGCTAAATGGCCGGGCATGTTATCCCTGATATTGATTTCATTGGCACCCTCGGTCATAATGGCATTTTTAATGGTGCCTACGCGCTGTCCAATGATATTGAACAGTTCGATATCGACGTGGGCGGTGACGGGCATCTCCAAATAGATATGCGGATTTTCCGCCGTGGGGTAAAACGGCCGATGAACCATTTCGTTGAGTTGGTCCGCATTGGGAACGACCGGTTCGCTGGGTCGGGAATCAGGCTGCTCCGGCAAGGTCGGGTCGCCGTCACTGTAAACGATATCCGGGAAATCGGTGCCGCTACAGTTGAAACCAAGGTTCACCGGCGCATATGGGTGGTCGAGCAAATGCTGCTCCACCAGGGGAATCGGCACGCAGAGCCATTCCGCCAGTACGGTCGCATAGAGGTCACGGAAATCCATAGTATACTCAAGATTCCCGCGGCCATCGGGATTGGTCAAGGTCGGATGTTCGCCAACGAACGCACTACCTTCCAAGCCTTTTCCGAAAAATAGGGTTGGGGCTGCCTTGCCGTGATCCGTTCCGTTGGAGCCGTTTTCGTAAATACGTCTTCCGAATTCGGAGAAGGTCATGCTCAGCACTTTATCATCTTGCTCGGTATATCCCAAATCCTCATAAAAATTATCGATAGCGATGGAGAGGTTGCTCATCAACCGTTCGTGAGCCAAAGGCTGGTTGCCATGGGTATCGAAACCGCCCATGGATATCATATAAACTTTGGTTCCCAGATTACCTTTGATCAATCGAGCCAAAAGGGCCAATTGACGTGCAAAGCCATTATTCTGGTACTCGACCTGATTTTGACCGCGGGACCAGGCATCGTGAATAGTACCTGAATATTCATAGGTGGTGTTGGCGACTCCCCTCAAAAATTTCAATTGATTGCCGTACATGCAATCGTCGAAAAGGGTGTCCTCCAAGCCATAAACTACTCCCGATTCAGCGATTTCTTCCAGCTGGTCGACGTTCGAGGTCACAAACGCATAGTTGGTTTCCTCTCCCTGAAATACTAAACTACCGAACTGGCCGATCTGGATGGCGGCCGGAGATTCGGGAGGATTGATAAGGTAATCGGGATAACATTGCTCGAAATGACGGCCCATCCATCCGGTATTCAAACTGCTGAATCCGCTGGAAGTGATATCGGTATTGGCAAAAACATCGGATCCCGTAAAATGGGATAGACTCTGGCCTTCGTATCCGACCCCGTGTACCGCCTTGAACTGCCCGTCGCCCCACATTGGCTCCAAAGCTTTCATATAAGACGGCACTCCGAACTCGTCGGTCAGCTTTAGCACCTTGCTCTCAGGAATATAAATGTTGGGCCTGGCATTGGCGTAATCATCGTATTGTTCAATCGGAATGACCGTGCTCAGACCATCGTTACCGCCCGACAGGCGAATCAATATCAGGATGTTGTCGGTTTCGGAATCCGCAATAGCGGAGGTTAACGGTGATGGGGCCGAAGCGGTCAGAAAATTACTGCCTAGCATCATGGAGCCAGAGCCGGCTATGCCTAACGCCTGTAAAAAGGAACGTCGGTTCCAAGTTTTGTGTTCGAGGTCGTGGCCGTCGTGTTCTAGGCCTTTATGGGGGCTGTTATCGTGGGTATCGCACATGATAGTAGGTTATGTCGTTGGTTATTTTAGTTGAAATTCGGGTTGTCGGGCAAGATATTGCAAGAGACTGTATACTTGGGTCGGGCCTTCCATGGCGGTCGCGAGCGTCCACAGGGGAGTATCGCCGCCTTCAAAGTATTGCTCGGGAATATCGCCGCGGAATATGTCGAATGCTTTTTGGTATTCCGCAGCGTTGAGCAATCCTTTAGATAATACGAAATCAATAATATGGCGAGCCACCAAATCGGGATTGTTACTGGTCATTCCGTCGTTACCTGAAATCGCAAGTCCCATCGTACGGAACTGCCCGTCGTCGGCCTCGAAGAAATCCTCCAAAACGGTCTCGATGGTCAGCCATCGACCGATCATAAAATTGGTATTGATCCAGGAGCGGTCACGCTGCCATCCGGCCACGTCAAAGGGGTCGAACAGCTCTTGGCTTAGCAAACCCGCGTAATTGACCAAGCTGGCGACAACGGTATCGTCGTAATTAAAACTGCTTTCCTTCAATATATTAAAGTAGAAATCAAAGGGACTCTTTATGATAACCCCAATGGCATCGTCGTCGAAGAAATGTTGGCTCTTTAAGAGCTGCGCAAGTACGGGTGCAATCTCGAAATCGTTCGTCAAAAAGGTAGTGACCATATCGTCGATGATGGTTTGGGCATTGCCGGTATCGTCCCTCGAATCGGGATGAACGAAGAACTCATACAGTTTCCTACAGATGAATTCCGCTATTTCGTTCGAGCGCTGGTCGAATAGAATGTCAATGACATCGTCATATCCCCAGTTTCCGGTCTGGCCCAAAATCGTCTTGGAACCCTCGTCGTGTCGGTCGGCGCGGAACTGTACCGGCTCACATCCTTCCTCGCCGCGTTCGACGTACCCGGTCAGGGCCCGGGCGGTCTCGATAATATCCTGTTCGGTGTATCCGATTCCTTCCCCCAAGGTAAAAAGTTCGTAAAGCTCACGGGCATAGTTCTCGTTGGGACGATTGCGGTTGTTGAAAACGCCATCCAAATAATACAGCATCGCATCCTCAAGTCCTATTTCATGAACGAAAGTCTTAAAATTCCCCAGAGCGTTGCGCTGCAAACAGTTAATATAGCGATATAGAAAAGGATTGCACTCGTAAACGCCAAGTTCTGTCACAAAATGGTTGCTCCAGAAAAAACTCATCCGGTCGAATAGGTCGTTGTCGAGCAGGCCATAGGCGTATCGTAGGCTAAATTCAGCGCGTTGTTCCCTGCGCATTTGATTGCGTAGATCATCGTCTTCAGGGTAGTTGCTGTTGTTCCAATCCGCCCAGACCGGAGGGGCCATCGGAGTCTGATTGACGGCTTGGGCGACAAGGTTATCGACCAGTGTTGCCGCATTTTGCCCGACCGCTTGGTCAATGGTCTCGACCGAGGCGCTGAACCCCAACCTTCGATAGAGATGGGCGGCCTTGACACGGTCCAAGGGCGTTGTATACGGCGTCAAGGGGGCCGTATTACAGTTGACGAAATACTCCATAATTTCAGTAGGCTTTAGGTCTTGTACATGTTTGGGGAACGGACAAGGCTGTGATAAAAACGTACAAAGTGTCGGCGTAGTATTGCAATTCGGGTGTTTTCGACGTATGACATAGAAATTTTTAGTGTGCTCTGTGAATTTAATCGTCGAGAAAGGTTATTTTTTCGGTGGGATGTCTCAAAGGAGGTTCTGCAGATGTTGGAAGAGATGCTGAAATAACTTTTATGGCATTTCGAAAGGATGCCCAAAAGACTATTACCGGCAACAAAGGGATGCCAAATGCATTTTGGGAAAATAATTTTTTAATTGGAAAGCACAACGAGTTTGGAAAAGAAGGGGAGGAGCTGGCCGCGAAATTTCTGATAGAAAAAGGATACAGCATCCAGCAAAAAAACTACCGCCACGGGAAGATAGAAATCGACATCATCGCCCAAAAAGGGGATGTACTTGCCATTGTAGAGGTGCGGGCGCGGAGCAGTGACCACATTATTCCCATCGCCGAGACCATTACGCCCAAAAAGATACAGCGATTAGTGAGGGGAGCGAACCAGTTTGTGACTTCACGCCGATTGGATGTGGAAGTTCGGTTCGATATCATTACCATTTTGAAAAATCCGCAGGTATTGGAGATAGAGCATCTTGAAAATGCTTTTTATCATTTTTGAATGTTCAGGTTTTTGTTCTTTTCATCAATTAGGCTTTCTGCGCATTAGGTCCGATTAGCTCAGTAACCATTTTGGGCAGTTTTCGCAGCGAACCGGAAACTTTAATCCATTTTGTTCCATTTATAACAAATTGTTATATTTGCCTAGCCACCATCTTTTTTAAAATGAAAACAATTTCCTCAATTGTCGAGCAGTACATCAAAAAGAAGCCCTTTCTGCAAAGTGCCCTCGCACAGGGTATCATCAACCTGACCTCCCTATCGCGCATCATCAACCCCGAAATCGAACAGGAGCTCGGCAAGGACGTCCGTAACGGAGCTATTGTCATGGCCCTGAAACGACTGTCCGACGATTTAGAATTCCGTGCCACCCATAAAATTATCAAAGTCTTAAAGAATATTGGGGAAATCACGGTACGCTCGTCCCTTACGGATTTCACTTTTTTGGTCTCCGAAAGCATTCTAGAAAACCAAGCCCCGTTGCTGGAGGCAGTTAACAAAAACAAAGACGTCTTCTATACATCGTCACGGGGAGTCAACGAGCTCAACATCGTGGTCAGCAACAGTCTGGATTCCGTGGTCGAGGAGCTCTTCCAAAAAGAACGCTGCACCCAAAAGGCCGAAAACCTTTCCTCCATCACCGTCAAACTCCCCGCGGAAAATGTTTCCGTACCGGGCATCTACTACTTCATTTTCCAGCGGCTTGCCTGGGAGGGCATCGTGCTTTACGAGGTTATTTCGACTACGAACGAGTTCACCATTCTCGTCGATGACAATCAAGTCGATGTGGCATTCAAGACAATTAAGGATTTGAAAACGTTATAACACGTTTTGCTTTCACTTCGTTAAATAGGTCAATACTATTTTTTTGCTACGAAACAAAAAACGCTACTCCAAAATTCCTTCAAAAGCGAGGTTCTTAATGTTGAGGTCAAAGCTTCCTGCGAATTATTGAGTATCTAAGTCCTCAATATTAGGGTCGAATGATTTCTACAAAAATATCCGGTTTCGGATTGGGATAGGCTAAAGTTGCCCGTTTCAGCCCCGATGAAATACTAATGATTTGGCCCAAGTGGTTTTCAAAAACCAAGTGCGGATATCCTATTGATTCCCTGTCGCTGAGGCTGTTGGAATTCAAGTCCAGCGAAATAACCCTTTTTTCGTGTGAAGCACCTTCGAGTATCCACTCCGGGTCATTGTTGGTGCCTAATATGTATTTGCCATCCGCGGTCATTCCTGAGGGATAATAGGGAGATTCAAAAGAACGAATCAGGCTAAAGTCAGAGGCGGAATAGATTCTGTTCGTTGCATAATCGACAATATGATTTCGCTCGGTATTAAATTCAGCTTTGACCCGATTGTCAGAATTTAAGGAAAGGGAAATCTCTTTTTTATCGATGAGTTTACCTTGGCCATCGTAGGCGAAAAGCACACTTTTGGCTTCTCCGTTTCGGGTAACCAACATCCGATTATTGGGCAGGATGATTATCTGTTGGCGATTGGTCAAAGGGCTTATCGAACCGTAATGTTCCTTATTATCTACGAGTTCAAAGTTGCTGTTATCTCGTTTGTAAATGAAAACGTCTTCTTCGTCGATTAGTGCCCAAAGATTATTCCCAAGATATGAAAAGTCGTCGATGATATTGGCTTGTTCTACGTCAAGCTTATATTTATAATTCAAGTTCTGGGCGCCGTATACCTGAAGGGTGTTGGATTGGGTCAAGATGATTTCTTTTCCATTTTGTGAGTTTACCCAATGCATGGCGCTATTTTCGTAGTTTAAGGTAGGTCCGGTCGCTGTAGCTTCTACCGTTTTCGTACCGTAATTATATTTTTGAACGGCTCGATCAGAATCCTGATACCCACCGAAAAAGTAAACAGTACTGCTTCCCGGGTCTATCGTTGTCGACAGGATGGATGAAAATTCTAAGACTTCCAGTCTCTTGAACGAGGCAGTTCTACTACTTTGAACCGTTGAATTATGAGCGTAATTTTCGTTGCCAAAAATATCGTACACCTTAATGGTATAAACCGGATTTATGAAATACGGCGGGTTATTATCGATATAAGACGTTTGTCCAATGTTTTTGACAGTATCTAGAACCTCTTCCCGATAACCATATCCAATGCTGCCGTTATGGTTTTGGACTCCAATTTCATAATGGGAAAAATATGGACTTACAGATGCCTCCCAGTTGATCTGTATACTGTTATCCGACACTGTCGGCTCGGACATTTCGACAGGCACTACGTCAAGAAATTCGGGATAAACGGATTGGAATCCACTTTCACTTGAGGGGCCTTTATCGGTATATACTCTTAAGAGATAGCAAAGCTGATTAGTAACCGGCGGATTTTCATCGAAAAAGTAGGTTTGGTCGGATTCGTTGTAGGTTGCGATCAACTCGGCATTGGACATATCGCATACTTCCGCACTTCTGTAAATCTCGTATCGCACAAAAGTATTTTGGCCGGCATAAGGTTGCCATTCAAACTGTATCTTGTCATTGAGGGGTGCATCGCGCCGCTCGATAAATGTATCGGCAGTAACATCGCGGTCTTTAGGCTCGTATCTTCGGGCGGAAAGGGCAAATATTTCGAGGTCACCGTCATCGTCACTATCGAACCGGGCCTTAATAGTCAGCTTTTTGTCGGTCAGTTCGACTACGACCAATTCTTGGTCTTCTGCGGTAAAGCTGCTGATAACGATTACTCCCATATCAACGTCCCACTTGGATTCAAATTCAGAGATGGCACATCCTGAATCGGTAATCAGGTACTCCGTATATATTCCATTGGTGCCAAAATTGAAATGATCCCTATCGCAAGATTCGTAATCGACAGGAACGTCCGTTTTCCTTCCTTCAAATTCCACTTCGTAAAAAGACCAGGTTCCTAAAATATCGGAGGGTTTTGCCGAGGTAATGGCATTCTTGTAGAAAGCGTCAATCTCTTCGATTTCTTCTTCAGGTTCAGGTTCGGTATCGTCGTCTTTAGTGCAACCGAAGAAAAGAAAAGCGCCCAACCCAAGAAGAATAGAAGGGATGAGCACACGGTTTTTACTCATTGAATTTTAGAGTATTAAGTTGAAAAATGGTTTGGATTTAATCATATCAAATGTAGATTCTTTGATGATTCGTTAGTAAAGTATTTTTAGGTTTGTCGACGTAATTCATAGTAAAAACGATGAAATACATAATCTAAGCCAGGCCAACGATAAATTTCTGGGCTATGGGTGGTGCCGATGACTCAAATGCCCGGTGAAGTCAGCCAAAATCGGAAGCCCAAGGTCAGCTAAGCATACCTTGCCCTATCAAGACCTGACCTAAAGGAAAAAAATCATTTTTGGGATTAAGCTGTATTCCCTAATCCTTAATCATCTCCTCCGGTTCTATTTGGAAAGGTGCCGGCTGGCAGCAGTCTTGGGTGCCGCCCACTTCGACGGTCGAGGAGCCATATACGGTGATGTCCGATTTGATGAAATCCTCGGCGTCGGCTTTGTAGATGTTATCTACATATTTTTGTGGGTTTCGATCGATGTAGGGGAACCAGGTGCTGTGGATCTGTACCATGACGCGGTGGCCTTTTTTGAAGGTGTGGAGGATGTCCTGTAGGCGGAAGTTGATGTCCGTGGGTTCTCCGGGCACGAAAGGTTCGGGCTTTTCGAAGCTGTTGCGGAAGCGGCCGCGGAAGACTTCGGCACGGACGAGTTGTTGGTAACCGCCCATGACGATGTTATCGGGATTGTGCTCGTAGTTCTTGTGGTCGGGCGGATATACATCGATTAGTTTTACGATAAAATCGGCATCGGTAGTGCTGATGGCGACTTTGAGCCGCGCCATGATTTCTCCGGCCATGGTGCGGGGGTCGTCGAGCGGCTCGGTTTCAAAGGTCAGCACGTCGGGGCGGCGGGAGGCCTCTCGCTGGTCGTCGGACATGTATTTGCGGGGCGTAAAGGTCAATCCTTCTGTCTGGGAGGTGTACGGTACCGGTTTCGCCGGGTCGCTGGTGTATTCGAATTTGGCATTCTCATTAGCGGTTCCGTTGATGCCAAGACTACCGTTTTCCCCAAAAGTAAGGGTGACGGGTTCAATATCGGTAGGGGGCCATTGCTTGAAAGTTTCCCATTTTTTGGAGCCGGTGTCGAACATATAGGCTTCGGGTAAAGCTTGGATTTTTTCGTCCTTTAGGTTATGGGAAAAGAAGGGCTCTTCGATTTCCCTAAGAAAAAATGTGGCCAAACTGTCCCCGAAATAAATATGGTTGTGAACGGTCTTTCCGGTCTCGCGCGTCCATCCGCCGTGGTCGAAGGGGCCCATCACTATAATGTTTTGGGCATCTGGACTGGTAGTTTCAACCGTTTTATAGATATTCAGCGGACCGTAGAGGTCTTCTGCGTCGAACCATCCTCCAACGGTCATGACGGCGTGGTCGATATCTTTCAAATGTGGGAGAATGTTTCTCTCCTGCCAAAACTCGTCGTAGTTGGGGTGCTCGACAACCTGGTTCCAAAAGAAATTGTCGCCGTGGTATTTTTCGGTGGTATTCTTCAAAGGTCCCAAGTTCAGGAAAAAGTCATAGGCGTCCGCTGGCGGATTTTCGTACAGTCGCATCAGCTTTTCGGTGTACCACGGGTCTCGGGTCAGCGAATCCTTTTGATATCCGAAGACGGGAAAGGCCGCGGTGTAGCTCTGCAAAAAGGCGCCCTGATGGTGAAAGTCATCGAAGAAGAAATCCGCTATGGGGGCCTGTGGAGAGCTGGCCTTCAA
>JBAUIP010000509.1:0-8547 GCA_049683055.1 Pricia sp. | reverse complement strand
CCGTAGACGTAGATTTTGCCCGATAATTGAACGGAAACCGGTTCGGTGACGGCCACGGCCTGGACCTTGAATTCGGTCAAGTCCATCGTCACGGGTACGGCAATCCGATAATCAGCAAAAGGACTGTCGTCTTGGTCTTCCTCGCAGGAAACGAATCCGAAAGCGGTAACAAAAAGCAGTAGTAAAAATGTGTTTTTCATTTTTTTTGATTTTAAAGTGGTTAACTCAGTTAGCAGCATCTTACAAACTCATCGGGAGTTCTATAAATAAGAGTGAGAGGATGTTAAAAGGTTGCGTCACTTCGCTAAAAAATCCTTAAAAATTTTGGTAGAGGGTGGTCACGATCTGGCCTTTTTTGATATGGACCTGTATCAACTCCCGTTGTTTTATCGGGTCGTAATTAAAAGGGGATGCCATCAGCACGACTCCACTGTTCTGGGATAGGCGGATGTTCGCCCCGGTTTTTTTGTCGAGATTTGGGGTAAAATCGCCTTTGGGCAGGTGTTCGGTCACGATAACAAATTTGAACTTTTTTAGCTTTTTGACCACCGTAGCAATTTCGTCGTTGGATAGATGCTGAAGTACTTGCCTTACTAGAATACAGTCTCCCTCGGGCAGGTCTTCGGTCACGATGTTCAGGCAGCGGAATTCCAGTTTGGGGTCGGTGAAGCGCTCTTGGTTGCGGGTAATCAATTCCGGCACGATATCGACACCTATATATTTGGAGGATGCATCCACCAGGCGGCTACCAACGTTGAAATCCCCGCATCCGAGGTCGCAAACGGTCAATTTGGAATCAAAGCGCAGCAAGAATTGTAGTATTTTCTTTATGTAGGGATCGACGATTTTACTTAAATGCGAGCCTTCGCCCGAATAGTAGTCCTGTTCTTCGCCGCCCCAAACTTTACTTTTATAAATGAAACCCATCACCTCTTCTGTGGAGCGATTCTCGCGGGTTTCCTCTTCAGTTTGAGCCTTCATTTCGTTACTCAAAGGATATCTAGAATTCATTTGCTCTTCCGATTTGACATCCCCCACGAATTTTGCATAAATTTATAACTGTCAAATTGTCACTAATTTCATTTTAATACTATCTTTGCTGACCGCAAAAAATCCTGCGGCCCAACCGGGAAACTCCCGTGAATTTACGCTAAAATGGAGAAAGTTATAGACGAAACCGTTCAAGGCACCGCACTAACGCTTAAAAAGGATGCGCGGAACACCCGAAAACTGTACATCGAGAGCTACGGCTGCCAGATGAACTTTTCCGATAGCGAAATCGTGGCGTCCATTTTGGCGGGAGAGGGATTCGATACCACCCAAGAGTTGAACGAAGCCGATCTCGTGCTGGTGAACACCTGCTCCATCCGTGAAAAGGCGGAGCTTACCGTTCGTAAGCGGCTCGAGAAGTTCAATGCTGTCAAACAGGAACGCCCACATATGAAAGTCGGCGTTTTGGGATGCATGGCCGAACGCCTCAAGCATCAGTTTCTAGAGGAAGAAAAAATTGTGGATCTGGTCGTCGGTCCCGATGCCTACAAAGACCTGCCCAATCTGATACAGGAAATAGACGAGGGCCGCAATGCGGTCAACGTCATTCTTTCGAAAGATGAGACCTATGGCGATGTGGCTCCCGTACGCTTGAATTCCAACGGCGTGACGGCTTTTGTTTCGATTACCCGCGGATGCGACAATATGTGTACCTTCTGTGTAGTACCCTTTACCCGCGGACGGGAACGTAGCCGGGACCCGCAATCCATAATCGACGAGGTGAACGATTTGTGGGACAAAGGATTTAAGGAAATTACCCTGCTCGGCCAGAACGTGGACAGTTACCTTTGGTACGGCGGGGGATTGAAAAAGGATTATTCAAAGGCCTCGGACATGCAAAAAGCCATGGCCGTCGACTTCGCCCAGCTGCTGGAGAAGGTCGCCCTGGACCAACCCCGTATGCGCATCCGCTTTTCGACCTCTAATCCGCAGGACATGACCTTGGATGTCATCCGCATGATGGCGAAGTACGAAAATATTTGCAACTACATCCACCTGCCCGTGCAGAGCGGAAGCAACCGGATTCTCAAGGCCATGAACCGGCTGCACACCCGGGAGGAGTATTTCGAGCTGATCGACAACATTCGGCAACTTATTCCCGATGTCGCCATTTCGCAGGATATGATCACCGGATTTCCAACTGAAACGGAAGCTGACCATCAAGATACCCTATCCTTAATGGAACACGTCAAATACGACTACGGCTTTATGTTCGCCTACTCCGAACGGCCTGGAACGATGGCCGGGCGCAAAATGGAAGACGACGTTCCGCCGGAAGTCAAGAAAAGAAGATTGTCCGAAATAATCGCCTTGCAGCGCGGGCATTGCCAAGAGCGAACGGAACAGCATTTGGGCAAGATACAGGAAGTATTAATCGAAGGCACCTCCAAAAAATCGGACGCCCATTGGATGGGGCGCAACTCGCAGAACACTGTGGCGGTCTTCCCGAAAGAAAATTATCAAGTCGGGGATTTCGTGATGGTGCGGATGGACGATTGTACTTCGGCGACCCTGATCGGCGAAGCGGTCAGGAAAGTTGAATAGTTGTTCAACGCCCGTGGCCAGTAGCAGAAAAATTGACAACATACGTCAGCAAGAAAGTCTGTAATTAAAAATTAATCTATTGCGTTGGTCGTTCAAACCAAGTGAGGTTTGAACTTGACACTTGCGCTAGAACTTGAACTTTTAATGGAAAGTGTTCAAAACATAAAACAACGTTTCGAGCTTATCGGCAACGATCCGAAACTCAACCGCGCCTTGGAAAAGGCTACCCAAGTCGCTCCGACCGACATTTCAGTGTTGGTGACCGGTGAAAGCGGGGTCGGTAAGGAAGCCATTCCAAAAATCATCCATTCCCTCTCCCACCGCAAACACGCGAAATACATTGCGGTCAACTGCGGGGCGATACCTGAAGGCACCATCGACAGCGAACTGTTCGGACATGAAAAAGGGGCCTTTACCGGCGCTACCCAGACCCGTAGCGGCTACTTCGAGGTGGCCGATGGAGGCACGATTTTTTTGGATGAGGTCGGGGAGCTTCCCTTGACCACCCAAGTCCGCCTCTTGCGTGTTTTGGAGAATGGTGAATTTCTGAAAGTAGGGTCATCCCAAGTGCAAAAGACCGATGTCCGTATCGTGGCGGCCACCAACATCAACATGTTCGAGGCCATCAAAAAGGAGAAATTCCGGGAAGACCTTTATTACCGGTTGAGCACGGTGGAAATTCACATTCCACCTTTACGCGAGCGGCAAGAGGACATCCACTTACTGTTCCGCAAATTTGCATCCGACTTTGGGACGAAGTACAAGATGCCGACCATCCGGCTAGAGGATGATGCGGTACAGCTTTTGCTAAAATACCGTTGGCCGGGGAACATCCGCCAATTGCGGAACATTGCCGAGCAAATATCCGTGCTCGAACAAAGCCGTAGTGTTTCTTGGAATACTTTAAAGGGATACCTTCCCGATTCCAGTGGTTCGAATCTTCCCGCAGTTATTGGACAAAAAAAATCCGAAGGCGATTTCAGCAACGAACGGGAAATTCTTTATAAGGTACTTTTCGATATGAAGAACGACCTGAACGACCTAAAGAAACTGACATTGGCCCTGATGGAAAACAATGATGGCAACAAGGTGCAGGAAGAAAACGAGGGCCTGATCGAAAAAATCTACGGCAACAACGGCAGCGACAGCGGAGACATTGAGGATATCATGGAAGAAAATGGCCGCGATCCGATGGAGGTACTGCACCTGCCGCAACACGAATCGCCCCGACCGGCTTCGCGCCCCACTCAGGAAGACAAATACCATTTCGCCGAAGAAATCGAGGAAGAAGAAACCCTATCTTTACAGGAAAAAGAGGTAGAGCTCATCAAAAAATCCCTTGACCGCAACCGCGGCAAACGCAAGGCCGCCGCCGCAGAACTCGGCATCTCGGAACGAACGCTCTACCGCAAGATCAAACAATATGATCTCTAAAGCCGGAAAATCGGATGCCGAGGCTTTGACCGCATTAACGATCCGGTCCAAGTCATACTGGGGTTATGGTAAAGCACAAATTGATAAATGGCTGAACGAACTGACGATTACCAAAAATTATATTCAAGAGAATGAAGTGTTTCAGCTTGTTGAAGATGAAGAGCTAGTCGGATTTTATGCCTACGCGCCTGAAAACGAATCGAGCGTAAAACTAAATTATCTGTTTGTTTGCCCCAATTTCATTGGGAAAGGGTATGGGCAACTATTAATGGAAGACTTTTTGCACAGAATTCGGAAAACAACTTTTCGTCGAATCACTCTTGATGCCGACCCAAATGCCGAAACATTTTATCTGAAACAAGGTTTTCAGGTAATCGGAAAACTGGAGAGTTCCATTCAAAACCGGTTTTTACCGATAATGGTGAAGGAAGTAGCCATTGATGGCTAGATTTCGTCATCATTCATTGTAGGTCATTGAAAGTAGCAAACGTAATACATGAAATTTGAACCCAAACGAGAAGAGGTATTGAAAAGGTATAGGATTATTTTTTTTACGATTGCGTCAGCCCTACTGTTTTCAGGTTGTGGCATCTACAACTTTACCGGTGGCGATGTGGGTACGGCGACCTCGTTCTCGGTGCCGCGGTTCGATAATTTTGCCACCAACAATCCCGGCTCGGTATTCGAACCGGGTCTGGCCCGTGATTTTACCCAGGCCCTACAGGATCGTATCTTGAACCAGACCAGTCTCGATCTGACCAGCTCCAACGGTGATTTACTCTATGAAGGGGAAATCGTAGAATATAGAATTTCTCCTATGAGCGCTACGGCCGAGCAGACGGCAGCCCAGAACCGCTTGTCGATGGCGGTAAACGTGCGCTTCTTCAATAGTACCAAAGAAGATGCGGATTTCGAGCAGCGTTTTTCGTTCTTTTTCGATTTCCCGGCCGCAACACAGCCTTCGGCCATTCAAAGCGAAGCCCAAGAGGTGCTTTTTGAACGGATTACCCAGGATATTTTTAATGAATCGCTCGCGGACTGGTAAAGCCTTTCATCTTTATTCTCTATTCTAGCGCAGTATGAATACCAAAAACTTCACATATCTTCTACAGCATCCCAATAAGGTAGTCTCCCCTATGCAGACCAAACAGTTGGAGGAGGTATTGGAGGAATTTCCGTATTTTCAAACTGCCCATGCACTTCACCTCAAGGGACTCAAAAACCTGAACAGCTTTAAGTATAACAAAGCTCTAAAGGTTACCGCCGCCTACACCGCCGACCGTGAAGTTTTATTTGATTTGATCACCTCGAAGGAATTCCAGCAGAACCGAATCGCCGACACCCTTACAGGAAAATCCACCAAAGCAGCTACTGCATCCTCCTCCGACGATGGCGGCCTTTCCCTATCCAAAGAAGAGGCAGATGCCCTTTTAGACCCCGAACTTTTTACTGCCAAAGACCCATCGACCGAGAAATCGCTCTCCGAAGCCGAAAGAAAGGCATCCGAGGAATTGGAAATCGGCGAGCCCCTACCCTTTTCCAAAAAAGAGAAATATTCTTTCGGCGAGTGGCTGCAGCTGACATCCTTCAAGCAGATTCGGAGAAAAAAAGGCTCTGAATCAGGGGAGCGTGAAATCGAGGACATCCATTTTCCAATAGAAGAAGAAGAAGAAGATCCACGGAAAAGGAAACAATCCGATCTGATCGACAAGTTTATCGCCGAGAATCCGAAGATAAAACCGCAAAAGGACGTGCCCAAAATTGCGATTGGCGATTCGGCGAAATTCGACCAAAAAGAGCTGATGACCGAGACTTTGGCCAAAGTGTATCTGGAACAGAAAAAGTACAAAAAGGCCATACAGGCATACAAAATTTTAAGTTTGAAATATCCGGAAAAAAGTGGTTTCTTTGCAGATCGAATTAAAGCCGTGGAGCGGTTGAAAGAGGATGACTCTTAGGATGTTTACCGATAGTTCCATCCCCCTTTGACCCTAAATACAACAACGAATAACCCTACGAAATGAGTACGTTTGCCATATTTCTTATCCTTATTATAGTAGTTTGCTTCCTTTTAATATTGGTCGTCATGGTACAAAATCCGAAAGGCGGCGGATTGTCATCATCTTTCGGTGGCGGCAGTAGCCAAGTAGTCGGAGGTGTCAAAAAAACCGGCGATTTTTTGGATAAAAGTACATGGACCCTCGCCATTCTTCTTGTGGTATTGATTCTGGCATCCAACGTAGCCCTGAAGGGAAATTTCGGGGATGGCGATTCGAAACTGCTCAACGGCGACGATATTGAGACCACGGTTCCCGAAACAGTACCGGAATCCGTTCCCGAGACTACTCCTTCTCCGGCAACCGATGAGTCCAACCCTTCGGATAGTTTATAGGGAATAAGGGTTTTGCATCCTATTAATCGGACATAGAATCCATCAAAAAATCACAGGAAAGCCAGTTTGGATGACAAGCTGGCATTTTTAGTTCAACAATGTGTCAGTTTTGATGACGTGGCATAATTTCTGCCGATTACTACGCAGAATTTAATTTTTCAACTAAAAACTTAAAATATGGCAAAAGTCAACATTAAACCATTGGCCGATCGAGTACTCATCGAGCCCATGGAAGCCGAGACCAAAACAGCGTCCGGAATCTACATTCCCGACACGGCAAAAGAAAAACCACAGCAAGGAAAAGTCGTGGCTGTCGGCCCCGGCACCAAAGACGAAAAAGTAACCGTTAAGGTCGGCGACAAAGTATTATACGGAAAATACGCCGGTACCGAATTGAAACTCGAAGGCAACGATTACCTGATGATGCGCGAGAGTGACGTTCTGGCGATTATCTAAATTCCGTCGACGTCATTTCCGCATTTCGACCGCGCTCAGCGCAAGTTAAAGTCGGAAGTCTCTTGGACCACACATCTACTTCCGTTCAAGAGTTGCACGTACAATTCAAATCACAGACAAAGGAAAACACTAATTGAAGATTCCCGCCCCTGCTTGCAGGATAACCCGCGGGAACAAAAAGTAAAACAAGAACAATAATGGCAAAAGATATTAAATTCGATTTGGATGCACGCGACGGCCTCAAAAGAGGTGTCGATGCATTGGCAAATGCAGTAAAAGTGACCTTGGGACCCAAGGGACGAAACGTTATCATCAGCAAATCTTTCGGCGCACCCCAGGTGACCAAGGATGGTGTTTCGGTAGCCAAGGAAATAGAATTGAAGGATGCGCTAGAAAACATGGGCGCCCAAATGGTGAAGGAAGTTGCTTCCAAGACCAACGATTTGGCCGGTGACGGTACTACTACCGCTACCGTTTTGGCACAATCCATCGTTAAGGAAGGATTGAAAAACGTAGCCGCCGGAGCGAATCCGATGGATTTGAAAAGAGGCATCGACAAAGCTGTCGAAGCTATCGTGGCCAACTTGGCAAAGCAATCCAAAAAAGTAGGCGATTCTTCGGATAAAATCAAGCAAGTCGCTTCGATATCCGCGAACAATGACGATACCATCGGCGAACTGATTGCCGAAGCCTTCGGAAAAGTAGGCAAAGAGGGAGTCATCACCGTCGAGGAAGCCAAAGGAACCGACACCTATGTAGATGTCGTAGAAGGAATGCAGTTCGACCGGGGATATCTTTCTCCCTATTTCGTGACCGATTCCGAAAAAATGGTCTCCGAGTTGGAAAGTCCTTATATATTATTGTTCGATAAGAAGATTTCGTCCATGAAGGATTTACTTCCTGTATTGGAGCCCGTGGCACAATCCGGAAAGCCGCTATTGATTATCGCCGAGGATGTTGACGGGGAAGCATTGGCCACCTTGGTCGTAAACAAATTGAGAGGTTCGTTGAAAATTGCGGCCGTTAAGGCACCAGGCTTTGGTGACCGAAGAAAAGCGATGTTGGAAGATATCGCCATCTTGACCGGTGGAACCGTAATTTCCGAAGAAAGAGGATTCTCTTTGGATAACACAACCATTGACATGTTGGGTACCTGCGAAAAAGTATCCATTGATAAGGACAACACTACTATTGTCAACGGTGGTGGAGTCCAAAAGGATATCAAGACCCGTGTCAATCAAATCAAGTCTCAAATTGAGACAACGACTTCCGATTACGACAAGGAGAAATTGCAAGAGCGTTTGGCCAAATTGGCCGGCGGTGTTGCCGTATTGTACGTAGGTGCAGCCTCCGAGGTCGAAATGAAGGAGAAAAAAGACCGCGTGGACGATGCCTTGCACTCCACCAGAGCGGCCGTTGAAGAAGGAATCGTCGCCGGTGGTGGCGTTGCCCTGATTCGTGCAAAATCCGTTTTGTCCAAAGTACAGACCGAGAACGCCGATGAGGAAACCGGACTCGCCATTGTAGCCCGCGCCATCGAATCTCCCCTACGTATCATCGTAGAGAACGCCGGAGGCGAAGGTTCCGTAGTTGCTGCTAAGGTACTGGACGGAAAAGGAGACTATGGCTACGACGCCAAATCGGAGAAATACGTCGAAATGCTGAAAGCC
>JBAUIP010000508.1:0-2626 GCA_049683055.1 Pricia sp. | reverse complement strand
TCAAAAAACCCTGTTTTCAAATGAACAGCATCAATTGTTAATTTCCTACAATACGGCGTATAATTTTCAGCAAATCATATAGATACAAGCACTTAATCGATAAAATAGCGCATATTAACGATAATTTAACTTTTGTACATGTATAGCAATAACGTTTTCGTACTACTTTCATAGTGTTAATTCTTGTTAATAAACCTTAAAACCTAGTCATGAAGAGAACACTGATGAAAAGTTTTTTGTGGGTCGGAGCATTCTTATGCTTTGGTCTAGCCAAGGCGCAGACGGTAAGCGGAACCGTTTCCGATGATACCGGACCCTTGCCTGGCGTTAATGTATTGGTAAAGGGCACCACAAACGGTACCCAAACCGATTTTGATGGTAATTATACTTTGGATGTTTCCGAAGCGGATGCCATTTTAGTATTCAGTTACATCGGACTCAAGACCCAAGAGATTCCTGTTGATGGCCAATCGACCATCGATGTTAACATGCAAGAAGACGCCGAGGCCTTGGAAGAGGTCGTGGTCGTCGGCTACGGTACCCAGCGCAAATCGGACGTTACAGGTTCCGTCGCCAGTGTCGATGGAGAATCGCTCTTGAAACGTCCCGTCAACAATGCGCTGCAAGGTCTGCAGGGGCGGGTGGCAGGAGCCAATGTTTACCTAAATTCGGGTAGCCCAACAGCAGCTCCCCGGGTGATTATCCGCGGTCTGGGTACCATCAATTCCAGTTCAGATCCGTTGTACGTGGTGGACGGGGTGGTTATGGAGGACATCCAGTTCCTAAATCCCAATAATATTGAGAGTATGGAAGTGCTCAAGGATGCCTCATCCACTTCGATTTATGGTGCACGGGGTGCTAACGGTGTCATATTGGTCACGACGAAACGGGGTGCCACCGAAGAGGGTGTTTCGGTAACGTACGACAGTTACATGAGCGTAGGAAGGCTACGGAAAAAATTGGATTTGTTGAATGCGGAAGAGTTTTTGGAAGTAGTACGGACCGGTTTCGCCAACACGCCCAAATATCGTGACGATGTAGACGTGGCACCCGTACTGACTACGGACGACCCCAATCTTTTCGATAGTGCCGGCAACCCTTTGTACGATACCGACTGGCAAGAAGAGGCGACCCGGACCGCTATCTCGCACAACCATCAATTGGCCATACGATCAAACAGCGGAAGATCTTCCGTGGGTGCCTTTCTCAATTTTTCGGATACCGAAGGTATTATGCTCAATAACGACCTCGAACGATGGAACGGAAAGCTGACCTACGATACCGAAGTCAAGGATTGGTTGTCTGTCGGGGCCAACCTTTTGGTCAACTACACCAAGGAAAATGGATATCGCGAGGGCGGGGGAGGTCAGGTGCCGCGAAGGACCATGATTGAAATGCCGCCAATATTTCCGGTACGCTTTCCCGACGGCACCTATTCCAGTAGTCGTTCGATTACCGACAATTTCAATCTAGAGGCCATGGCGAATCCTGTACACGTACTGGAAACGGAGGTACGGAATAACCTGAGAAACCAGATATTCGGTAATGTTTATTTTGAGTTCACCATCGCTGAGGGACTGACCTTCAAGACCCAGTTCGGGGTCGATAAGCAAGACCGCACCTTTAGACGCTTCGCACCCAATGATCTGATCAATATTTCGGCACCTTTGGGATTCTCTGAAATCCTGGAAGAAAAATATACCTATTGGCAGCAGGAAAATTTCCTTACCTATAATAAGGATTTTGAAAATTCCCGTATCAACGCGGTATTGGGCGCCAGTTGGCAACAACGCGATTTCTTCGGGTTCAGTGCTAGATCTGAAGGATTTCCCGATAATTCCCTATCCTTCAATCGACTGCAGTCCGGTAGCGTTTTTGGCGAGCCTAGATCGGAATACAATTCCTGGTCCATCAACTCCTATTTCGCAAGGGTCGGGTACACCTATAACAACAAATATCTAGCGACCTTGACCGGCCGGGTCGATGGATCATCCCGTTTCGGCGCCAATAATAAATATGGGATTTTTCCGTCCATAGGACTGGGCTGGGTCATATCGGAAGAGGATTTTCTGTCGGAATCGTCTTTTTTGAGCAATCTGAAGTTGAGAACCAGCTACGGAGTAACGGGCAACACCGAAATCGATCCCTATTCCACCTTGGCGACGATTTCTTCCGGAACGGCCTTGATCAATGGCCAGCGCGTCAACGACAGCTTTGTAAGCCGAATTCCGAACCCCGATGTAAGCTGGGAGACCACCACTCAATTTGACGTAGGTCTTGAGCTCGGTACCGATACCAATCCACGGATCAATGTCGAACTGGACTATTACTACAAACTTACCGAAGACCTTTTGTTGGATAGACCTATACCGCGCTCCACCGGATTCGCGACGATAAGGGACAATATCGGATCCATTTCCAATAAAGGCGGTGAATTGGCACTAAGTTCGGCCTATTCAACTGAAAATTTCTTTTGGGAGGCTGCGCTGAACATGAACTACAACCTGAACAAAATTGAAAAATTGGGTGCCAATGACGAGGATATTTTTCCCGGTCCCAATTTCGTTTCAGGTAGCAATACCATTCTTCGTGTAGGCGAGCCCGTCGCAGCTTTCTGGGGACTTGA
>JBAUIP010000507.1:0-4175 GCA_049683055.1 Pricia sp. | reverse complement strand
GGTCAAGGAAGGTGATAAGGTAGGCGTCATCGGTCTCGGCGGTCTGGGCCATATGGGAGTTAAATTCGCCAACGCCATGGGAGCGCACGTGGTCATGATTACCACCTCTCCGGAAAAAGCGGACGATGCCGAACGTCTCGGAGCCCATGAGGTCTTGATTTCAAAGGATAAGGATGCGATGCAAGAACAGGCGGGTACTTTCGATTTTATTCTCAATACAATTCCCGTAGGTCACAAGATGGATCCCTACATCGATCTGCTGAAACGCGATGCCACGATGGTACTGGTAGGCTCGGTAGAGCCACTGGACCCGTTCAATGGTGGCGGACTCATTATGGGAAGAAAGCGGATTGCCGGATCGCTCATCGGAGGCATCAAGGAAACCCAAGAAATGCTAGATTTTTGTGGGAAGCACGATATCGTAAGTGATGTTGAAATGATCAATATTCAAGATATCAACAAGGCCTACAAAAGAGTACAGGATTCCGATGTGAAATACCGGTTCGTCATCGACATGGCTTCGCTTAAGAATTGAGAAAAAGTTTTCTTCCGCCGATTTTGTAGGCGGCAAACATCAAAAAGATTTGAAATGGAAAGAAATATAACCATAGATAGTGTTACTCATTTGAACCACAACGTGGTCCACTTGGTCACCCAAAAACCGGAAGGCTACAGTTTCAAACCGGGGCAGGCGACGGAAATGTCCCTCGCCCGTGAGAATTGGAAGAACGAGAAGCGTCCGTTTACCTTTACGAGCCTTCCCGATTCGACGGCGCTTGAATTCGTCATCAAATCCTATCCCGCACACGATGGGGTGACCGAAAAGATGCCGGGTCTGGAACCTGGCGATGAAGTACTGATCGGCGATGCTTGGGGAGCCATTCAGTACAAAGGCCCGGGAGTGTTTATCGCCGGCGGGGCAGGGGTTACCCCCTTTATTGCTATCCTCAAGGATTTGACCGAAAAGGGAGATATAAAAGGCAACAAATTACTTTTCGCCAATAAAAAGGAAAGGGACATATTTTACCAAGAACACTTCCAAGAGTGGTTGGGCGATGATTTTATCAATATCCTATCCGAAGAAAAAACGGACGCCCACGACCACGGCCGTATCGACTTGGACTATCTGAACAAACAGGTTTCCGATGTGGACCAATTTTTTTACGTCTGCGGCCCACCCGAGATGACCGAAGATGTCGTGGGATACCTTAAAAAAATGGGAGTAGACCAAAAAAAGATTGTAAAAGAGGATTCGGAATAGGCATAAACGGAAATACATTGGAACAATAAATTTTAAAAATAAAAACATGAAGATTACATACTATGGACAGAACAGTCTGTCCTTCGAAATGGGTGGAAAGCACATCATCGTCGACCCGTTCATTACAGAAAATGAACTCTCGAAGGATAAAGTGGATATTATGGACCTTAAAGCGGATTATATTTTCCTGACCCACGCGCACTTCGACCATACCCTCGACGCAGAAGCGATTGCCAAGAACACCGGTGCTAAAATTGTCGCCAATTTTGAAATCTACCAGCATTATAGCGAGAAAGATATCGAGGCCATGCCTTTGAACACCGGGGGAACGCGCAGTTTCGAGTTCGGGAAAGTGAAGTGCGTATCTGCCGTTCATTCCAGCAGTTTTCAGGACGGAAGCTACGGCGGCAACCCTGGAGGATTCATCTTTATGGGAGAGGAAAAGAACATTTATATCGCCGGCGACACGGCCTTAACGATGGACATGCAATTGATTCCACGATGGGCGAAGATAGACTTGGCAGTGTTACCGGTCGGCGATGTAGCGACCATGGGCGCCGACGATGCTGTAATAGCAAGCGACTTCGTAAATTGCAATAAAGTACTAGGAGTTCATTTTGACGTGCTGCCTTTTACCAAGATTGACCACGATGCGGCCAAGAAAACTTTTGAAAAGGCCGGAAAAGAATTGACCTTGTTGGAGGTCGGGGAGTCCATTACCGTATAAAACCATCTTCTCCATGAGATTTCGTCTTCTATTTTTAGTAATTGTCACCTTGTCTTTCGGCCAATGCAAGGGGCAGGGGAACGATTCCGGCTCCGGCACCATTACGGAGTCCGATTTTGATTCCGACTCCGAGTACATTTTTAAGGATGGAGACCCGAACGGCATCGGCAAATGGTATATGGGCCGGGAAATTGCCCATGTTATGGGTTATCAAGGGATGGGATGGCTCGAACGGTCCAATCGGGAGGAAGAGGAGAATACCTCGAAATTATTGCAAAACATGAATATCACCGTTGGCGACACGATTGCCGATATCGGTGCAGGCTCCGGTTATCATGTATTTAAAATGGCCCCGATGGTCGAGAACGGGCTGGTTTATGCCGTGGATATTCAGGAGGAAATGCTTGCCGCCCTTCAGGAAAAAAAGGATGCACAGGGCATTGAAAATATTTCCTTGATTAAAGGAAGCGAAAAAAGCGTCAACCTGCCGGAGAATTCGGTAGATAAGGTCCTGATGGTCGATGTGTATCATGAATTCAATTATCCTATTGAAATGTTGGCCTCCATCAAAAAGTCTCTACGGCCCGATGGAAAAATTTACTTAATCGAGTATCGTGCCGAAGACCCTGATGTGCCCATCAAACGGTTGCATAAAATGTCAGAAGCGCAAGCGGTCAAAGAAATGGCGGCGGCGGGTATGAAACTTGAACGAAACATCGATAACCTTCCTTGGCAGCATTGTATGGTCTTCGTAATCGATAGGAGTTAAATCCATCCTAAGCCTGAACTTTCTAAAATTTCCTCAGCTTTCATTGCGCCCTTATGATAAATTTTAGTTTTTTTGCGGGATGATTGCTTTCGTAAAGAAAAATGCACCGGCTTTCGCGATATCTGCTTGGATGTTATGCGTTCCCTGCCTCTTGGAAGCTCAGGGAAATCAATTGTACTCTGGCCAAATGCAGGTTGGGGAATATCGCGGCGAAGCCGATTATACCTACCGAATAATAGAGGGCGATACCATTCTGGACGGTCCTTTTGTCATGCAAAAATCCGATTTGGAAGCGCTCTTGAACGAAGAGGACGCTTCTTTTCTGTTTAAGGGAGCTTTTCAGGATGATTATGCCCATGGCCCATGGCGCTTTCAGTTCGGGGCCTTTGAATCGGAGAGCGAATCTCAGGTAGTCGATTACGAATATAGGGTGCTTATTAGCGGCGTGCAAGAAGAGGCCACCGGAAACCTAGAAGCGGGCAAGCCCGATGGGGAGTGGAACTTTACGGTCAACCGGATAAAGGATTCCGAAATAGAGTCCACCCTGTTCAAGAGCACCATCAGGTTCGAAAACGGTATTCCACAGCGTAATTTTAAGATTGAGAACGAGAACAGCACCTTAGTGGGTCGCTTTTTGAGGGATGGCCTGGCGCATGATGAATGGTCGTTGTATACCACCAACGGACTCGGCGCTACCGAGAGCTGGCAATTTGAGGAGGGTGTATTGACCAGTATTACGGTAGAGAATGACGGGGGGATAACTAGCATCCCGATATACGGCGCGAACATCCGGCCGACCAAGACCATCACCCTGGATTCCCGCTATATAAACGCCTTGCAACTACAACAAAACCCAGCGGACAGTACGAGTATTTTCGATACCCAGATGCCGCTACTTTTAGGAGAAAACGCGGGTCACTATCAAAAAATTGATGGGATCCTATCCGAATTGGGAAAGTCATCCTTCTTACCGGAATTCAAGGTCAAGGTGCCCTACTTTCCGATGGATTCCACCGCAACCGCACAGATGGATTCCATCGCCATCCAGTATAAAAAATCCCAGGCCATAAGTGATTCTCTGCTAAACAATTCCCAGCTCAATCTGCTGAAACGCTCCGATGTCGAAGCCCTGTTTTTATTCGAAACGGTCAAGAAACTATCCGCCGAATTCTTGGAACCCTTGGACAAAATCGTAACCTATTACCAAGAAGATATACTCGAATTCGCACCACTTAGCCAAATCATTTCGAGGACATTCCCGAACGGAAAACCATCCAAGGAAATCCAAATTGAAAAAAACGGTAATGTTCAGGTGCGGCGTACTTTCATACTTCCCGATGCGGAACGGTACAACTTTGAGGGAAACGAGTTGACGTCCGTCGCGCAGTTGTCCGACTACGCCTTTCGCGGTCTAGACT
>JBAUIP010000506.1:0-2340 GCA_049683055.1 Pricia sp. | reverse complement strand
AACCGTACAGGTTCCATGGAGGACCGACAATCAGGGAGGGCCTACCTGGACCGATGTGAAACTGGTTCCCGTAGCCGGTGAAAACTTTCGCTTTAAGGGTAGAAAGAATGACCAATTATACTCGTTGGAGTATAAAGATGAAGGTGGCAAGCTTAAGTTGGTGGCCGGAATTAGTAATGAAGGCTCCGAACCCTTAGTAGCTAATCCGTCCATTGCCCTAAGCTTGGGTATCGATCATGAGATGAAAGACCCTAAAAAGTACTTCGACAAGTTTTTCCCTACTTTATTACGCTGTGAAAAAACCCATTTTTGGGGCTATTTTCAAAATCCTCAAGGCCAGATTCTGACCATAAGCTCACCTGACCCCGTAGCTTCTAGACAAATCGGCTATATGGGGATGACTCACAGGATTGCTACAAGTAGCATCGATATGATGCACGCTTTGCCGCTGCCCGATCGGCATCCACAGGAATTGGCCGAACTGGCACCCGGGGCAGAACGAAAATGGTCTATCTATATTCAACCGGTCGACGATTTAGATGGCGTTTTGCCCATGGTGGCCGTTAATTCAAAGGCACCGGCAGTGAGTCTTGCCCGCACTACCGTCGCGGCTGGGGAAACGGTACAATTAGAGATCTACTCCGCTACGGAAGAGACTCCGGAAGTGTCCGTTCAAAGTCCTTCGGGGGAAATCGTGGTTTTACCCGAACCGGAGGTAAGCGAAGGCAGACTACTTTTCAATATAGCGGCTCCGGAAGAGGTAGGCAACTATATCGTCAAGGCGGTTGCGAACGGAAAACTTACCGAGGCGCTATTTCATGTACGGAAACCTTGGGGCTGGTATCTAAAACAGGCAAGGTCAGAAGCGCTGCGGATGCAAATCAAGCCGATGATGCACCGGGAAGGCTGGTTGGGTTTTTTTAGTGCCTATTGGGCGCATACCTATTTCCCGGATGAACAAAAACTAGAGGAGACCGAGCGGGTATTCGATAATTTTTACTCTCTTATGGTTGATTCGACAAAAACCGATTTTTACCACGATAAACCAACTTGGCATTCCCGACCACAAAACACTTCTTGGATGGTCGGAATGATGACCGCCCGCTATGCTGCTACAAAAAAAATCGAAGACCTTGAAGAAGCTGCGAAATGGGGCGACCTTCTTATCAATAAATTTCAGAAATCCAACGGAGCTTTTGAGGGATACACGGCATTGACCCTTGGCGGTAAGTTTCTTCGGGAGCTCGCTTTCTACGAAAGACCGTTTTCTGAAAAGGATCTTGAATGGAAGGACCGTTACGAAAGACATATGCTTTCCGTAGATAAGGCGTCCCAGAATCTTTTAGATGTAAAAGATTTAGGTGACACAGAAGGAGAATCGACCTATGAAGATACCCAATCTGGAAGTTCTTGGTCATTGCTGGCACTACATGCCCTGAACGCGGATAGCCCGGAGCGGCGCAGCAATTTTCTCGAGACAAGCCTAGAAGTCCAAAAACGGCACGAATGCCTGACACAGGCACTAATTCCCGATGCGCGTATGCGCAACGGAAGCTTGCGTTTTTGGGAGGCTCAATACGACATATTGACCCTGCCGAACATGATGAACTCCCCCCATGGATGGACCATGCGAAGCCAGTTCGGGGCGTTCTACCTCTATTTATTGACAGGTGAGGAACGGTATCTGAATATTATGAACAATGCGATGGGGGCATGTGCCCAGGCCATCGACGAAAAAACGGGAACTTTACGATGGGCGTTCGTTCCGGACCCCTACATCGATGCGGAGCGATTTGTTCCAGACCCAAAAAACCCGGGACAAGGTAAGAGAGTACCCGAAATAATAGGTGAGCAATGGATGCCCATGATCAGTGATTGGTGGCGCGTTCCGGATGGCGAAGTCGCCGAACTGGATTGGAAGCGTAACGGGTATCACGGGTTCGGTCAGGGATGGAGCTGTGATAATGACGTGCATGAGCATTTTCGGGTCTTGGCGGAGCAGTTTGTTCCCAACGCCTTTGTCCTGGAACGGGAGGATGGCACATTACGTACCATGAATTGTAAAGTGGAACGGGTAGCGAACAAACTTTTCATACAATTGCCAGAGGATGTTGTTTCGAGAGTACATCTAAATCTTAAAAGTGCACATAGGATTGAAATTGACTTTGAATCCAACAAAATCGAGCAAACAGTGCAGGGAGGTATGCGTTGGATAGGGCCGGGTGGGGTTCCGGAGTTATTAAGATAAGAAAGATTTTTTCAACCCATGAAGCTTGGGAAACGAATTAAGGAATTCTGTAATAACAAAGTCGATTAAATACTATGACCACAACCAAATTC
>JBAUIP010000505.1:0-7317 GCA_049683055.1 Pricia sp. | reverse complement strand
GGCCTACACCCAGCTCGAAAACAAGTTGATGGATGCTCTCTTTAACATGTCCCACGCTGAGAACATTGGGGAATTCCAAAGCGCCCTGCCGAACATTCATGCTCCCGGCCTTAATATTATGTACGGCGATTCCGAGGGAAATGTGGCCTGGTGGGCGACCGCTCAACTATATCGAATCCCCGATAGTACGAACACCAAAATCGTATACGATTTGGATGGGGGACTTCCAATAGATAGGGAGTACCTTTCGTTTACCGAAAATCCGCAAGCTGTCAATCCGCCTTGGCAGTACGTATATTCCGCCAATAATCAGCCCGATTCCATTGCGGGCATGCTCTACCCCGGATATTATCTGCCCGAAAATAGGGCCTTGCGAATCGAAACATTGTTGGACGCCAAGGACGATTGGGACGCCGAATCGGTTCGCGATATGATGAATGACGTGACTTCCCCCGTAAATCCGTCCATCCTCAAAAGCCTTCTGAAGCAGATGGATACCAAGGGGCTGAGCGGCGACCAATTGCAAGGTTTGGACAAGCTGCAACGCTGGCAGGGCGATTATCCGCTAAATAGCGTTGAGGCTACCCTTTACCACCGATGGGTATACCATTTGCTGGTAAATACTTTCGAAGACGAATTGGGCCCCTCCAATTTCGATGCCCTAATGGATACGCACTTGACGAAACGTTTGATAGCGCCTCTGGTAAAGAACGATACTTCCGTTTGGTGGGACGATGTCTCTACCGAAGGCGTGACGGAATCGAGAAGCGATATAGTGAATGCCTCTTATCGGGAGGCTTGGGAAGGAATGCAAAACAACCTGGGAGGGGAACATTCTGAGTGGACCTGGAAGCGGGTCCATACCTTGGAGCATGGCCATCCCATGGGGCAGGTGGAGGCCTTGAGACCTTTTTTCAATGTGGGTCCCTTCCCCGTTCCCGGTACTCGCGAGGTTATTAACAACATGGCTTTCCCCTATACCGAAGACGGATTCTATAAGGTAAGTTCCGGCCCTTCGACCCGGCGGGTCATCGATTTTTCGGATGTAGAGAACAGTATGAGCATCCTACCGACCGGACAGTCCGGCAATCCGTTTAGCCCACACTACAACAATCAGGCAGAAATGTTCGCCAAAGGGGAATTCCGAAAGATGATGATGAACAAAAAAGAAATCGAGGAGACCGCGGAATCCGTACTCACTCTTATACCAGCCCCAGAATAACCGTTTATGCTCACAAAAGTTTTCGGAAGTGCCGTTTTCGGCGTTGAAGCTACCACAGTAACCGTTGAAGTCAATGTCGACATAGGAGTGGGCTACCATTTGGTAGGCCTACCTGACAATGCCATCAAGGAAAGTAATTACCGTATCGCGGCCGCCCTGCTAAACAATGGCTACCGGATTCCCGGTAAAAAGATTACGCTGAATTTGGCCCCCGCCGACCTCCGGAAAGAGGGTTCCGCCTATGATTTGACCTTGGCCATCGGCATCCTTACAGCATCGGGACAGATAAAATCCGAGAACCTCGAGAAATACATCATTATGGGCGAGCTTTCGCTGGATGGCAGTCTGCATCCCATTACCGGTGCCCTTCCCATTGCCATCAAGGCTCAAGAGGAAGGTTTCGAGGGCTTTATCCTTCCCAAAGAAAATGCCCGGGAAGCCGCTATTGTATCCGATTTAAAGGTTTTTGGGGTGGAAAACATTAGCGAGGTCATCGAATTCTTCGATAAGGGTACGCCTTTGGAAGAAACAGTCATAGACACCCGAGCGGAATTCCGTAAAAACCTGGATTTTCCGGAGTTCGATTTTTCTGATGTCAAGGGACAGGAAAGCATCAAACGCTGTATGGAAATCGCAGCGGCAGGGGGGCATAATATCATCCTTATCGGTCCGCCCGGCGCAGGAAAGACGATGTTGGCCAAGCGACTACCGTCGATTTTACCTCCGATGACCCTGCACGAAGCACTGGAGACCACCAAAATCCACAGCGTGGTCGGAAAAATCAAGAACACCGGGCTGATGAGCCAAAGGCCTTTCCGTTCGCCGCACCATACCATCTCGGATGTTGCCCTCGTGGGCGGAGGTGCCTACCCACAGCCTGGGGAGATATCCCTTTCCCACAATGGCGTCCTGTTTTTGGACGAACTACCGGAATTCAAGCGTAGCGTGCTCGAAGTCATGCGCCAACCCTTGGAAGACCGGGAGGTTACTATTTCCCGGGCGCGGTTCACCGTCACCTATCCCAGTAGTTTTATGTTGGTGGCCAGTATGAATCCTAGTCCCAGTGGGTATTTCAACGACCCCGATGCGCCGGTCTCATCCACGCCCGCCGAAATGCAACGCTACCTAAGTAAGGTTTCGGGACCTTTACTGGACCGGATCGACATCCATATCGAAGTGACTCCGGTACCGTTCGAAAAACTATCCGAGGAACAAAAGGGAGAAAGCAGTGCCGATATCCGGAAACGGGTTACGGCGGCCCGCGAAATACAGACCCGCAGATTTGAGGGATTGGACAAGGTACACTACAACGCCCAGATGGGTACGAAACAAATCCGAAACTACTGCAAGCTCGACGCGGCATCCAAAGAACTGCTAAAAACCGCGATGGACCGGCTCAACTTGTCCGCGCGGGCCTATGACCGTATCCTCAAAGTAGCCCGTACCATTGCCGATTTGGATAATTCCGAGGCCATAGTAGGAAACCATATTGGCGAAGCCATACAATATCGAAGCTTGGACCGCGAAGGTTGGTTGGGATAACTCAAATCTATGGGCCAACCCGTTTTACCATCACCGTTTTAAGCTTCCCGGAAAGGCGGAGAGGTTTACGTCAGGATATCAAAAGGGAAAGTTAACATAAAGCCAGTAGCTCATGCCGATGATAAAAATGACGTTGATGGCGATGTAAATATTAATTAGGATGTCCCGTTTCTTCATGGTTTCTTTCTTGGAGGTTCTGGGGCAAAAATAATGGAGTCGAAAGGAAGGGCCGATAACAAAAACCTTTGAATTTTTGGGGATTCACTGCTTTTGGGTTGGGGGAAAACCTCAAGAGTTCGGTGTATTTTCACTAAACAGGTAACTTTTTTCGAAGTTTCAAAAAAGTGGGAGCGCGAAATGCAAAAGCCCACCGTCCTGAGAAAGTGGGCTTTAACTATACGCTGGTAATTTTGCTAACGTTCAATATCTTTCAATATTCTAATCAATAATTGACGCTCTTCTTCCAATCTTTGTAGCGTACGTAGGATTGCTTTCATAAGATTTATTTCCTTTAAAACGTCTTATTGCCACTGTTCCATATTATTTTTCGTCCAAAGGAAGATAATATCGATATGCCCTCGAAATTAGCGAATCACCGGAACATCGGTAACATACATATTGTCCGCCATTGGGGTCTGTAGTTTGGAACTGGTAAAGGCTTCTGCGGGAAGGGCTACCGAGAAATCGGTCTTCGCGGTCGCAGTTCCGGTAATTTCTTCAATGGCCTTCGCTAGCAGCGGTTCGCCCAGGTCTCCAAGAACACCTAAGTTGGAAATATCTTCCCGTAACGGGATGTCGGGTATGAGCCCGGCGGTATAATCCGAGAAACCGTCCGCGTTTTCGTTGCGGCCTAAGAGCGGTTGAATGGCCCATCGGTTTCCGGAGGCAATTTTGTCGGTACGGCTCGGACTGTAGAGGTAATTGTTCTCACGATCATCGACCATAGTCACTGAAAACTCGTTCTTTCCCCGGGTAGTTTCGCCAATTTGTACAACATTAAGATAAGGTTCGAGACCATTAATGACCAGTTCGCTGGCCGAAGCAGAGCCATTAGTGGTTAAAATGTAAACCTTACTCAGATTTAAAGTATTGATGGCCGTGCCCTCACCGGTGCGATCGGCAAAATAATCCTGCACATCGGTGCCGTTGTCCTCCAATACCAGTTGGTACTTATCATTGTATCGGGCTTTGAGAAAAACTTCGTCGGTATCGGTACCATAGATCATACTTGAAAGCAACCGAGCTGTGTTCACCGAACCCCCCGGATTGTAACGAACATCAAGGACCAAATCGGTCACCCCGCCGGACTTGAAACGCCCAAACACATCATTTAGTTGCTCATCAAATTCGTTCGTAAAACCGTTGTATACTAGGTATCCGATTTTTTGGCTGCCGATTTCGATAATCTCATCCAGAAAAATGGGGTTTTCCTGCAGGTTCTCTTGTTTGGTGAGGGTCACTTCCTCGCCATTAGGTTCCGGAACACCATCAACTACAGTGGCCATATTCAGGGTATAGGTATCATTATCGCCGAAAAGCAAATCGAGATTATTGTTGTTTGTATTGTTCCTATCGGAGAATAGTGTCTGACCGTCAACACCGGTAAAAAGGTCACCCCTCTCAATATTTTTACCAGCGGCATCCGAATTGGGGATAATATAGCGCACATACCCAAATACCTCATCACTATCGGAAAAACGTATAAGTCCGAATTCCATCCCATTACTTTTGGAAATGCCCGACAGTGACTGGGTCAGTTCCACATAATCATCGTTATAGAAGCTAAAGCGATCTTCGGAAAAAAGCAGCCGATTATCAAAAAATACTCCGGGATCTTCCTCGGAAAGTAAAAATTCAGTGTAATCATCCGAACCTTCCTGCGTATTGGGAAAGCGGTCATCGGAAAGGTTCTCCACCTCGTCCTGCCAGAAATACCAAAAATTCATGGCCTTCCACATAAAATTTTGCACCTGTACATCGGCATCGGGATTCGGTTCAACCGTCTCGCCAATGATCAGGTCGTCTTCGGTAACGCAAGAAGCAAGCAGGAATAGGGACAGAAATGCGGCGGTCTTAAAATATCGGCTCATAGCATGCGGGGTAATTGTGGATAAGGTTATAAAAGTCAAAAAGGAGGATAATGCATCCTCCTTATCGACAACGTAAGAATTTGAATTTTATTTCTCTAAAACATTAAGATTCATTTCCAATAGGCCATCCATAACCATATTGTTGCCTTTGGGCTTGAATAGGTACGAACTTGTTAGGTAATCGCCCACCATTTGCGGTTCGAAACTTCTCTTGGCGGTTTCACCGTTTATAATCGAGAGGGTATAATCCAATAACGGATCACTTTCTTCCCCCAAGACCCCCAGATTGGCTATGTCTTCCTGTAGTTCAAAATCAGGCATTAGACCTTCCGTATAATCGGAAAATCCATCGGCATTTTCGTTACGGCCCAATAATGGCTGAATTGCCCATTGGTTCTCGGGATTAATGAAATTCTCTCTATTCTCCCTATAAAAAAAGCCTCCTTCGGGGTCATCTACCAAAGTGTTGGAAAACTCGTTTTTACCTACGGTCGTAGTACCGACATGAACAACGTCGACATAGGGTTCAAGTCCGTTCATCACCAACTCACTGGCGGAAGCCGTTGACTCCGTAGCGATTACGTACACCCTGTTAAAGTTAAGGCTGGTCAACATAGTACCGCTGTCGATAGTACGATCTGTAAAATTGTTCTCGCCGTCGCCAGGTTCGAAAGTGGACTGGATTTTCTCGTTATACCGTGCTTTCAGAAAAAGTTCATCGGTGTTTGTACCGTAGACAGCACTAGCGATTTGAATTGCGCTAGATACGCGTCCGCCGCCATTGTATCTGAAATCAAGTATTAACTCCTGGATGCCCTGCGCTTCAAAATCTCCGAACACTTGGTTCAGTTCATCATCGTAGTCGGCAACAAACGAGTTGTACATCAAATATCCGATTTTGATACCGTTCTGTTCTAAAACTTTACTCACCAGTATCGGATTCTCAGCAAAATTCTCAACTTTGGTCAACGAAACTTCTTCTCCAGTATCGGAAATGGCATTGTCGCCGATTTCGGCCAGATTTAAGGTATAGGTAGCATCTTCGCCGAACAAAAGCTCCTGATAATTGTTCAGATTCAAATTTTGACCATTTACCCCGGTAAAAATATCACCTCTCTGAATGTCTTTTGTAGAGGCATCACTATTGGGAGCGATGTAATTCACCACTCCGTACACATCTTCACTGTTACTAAATAGATATAGATTGAAATCTACACCGTTACTCCTAGAAACTCCCTGAAACGATTGAACAAGTTCTTTGTAGTTATCGCTCCAAAAACTGAATCGGTCTTCCGTAAAGAGTAACTGGTCGTTATAAAAATCTTCGGGCTCCGGGTTGGCGGCCAAAAATGCTACATATTCCGGATCCTCAGGCCCCAAGAACTTGTCATCCGCCAAATTCGGCACTTGGTCCTGCCAAAAATAATACAGGTTCATCGCCTGCCACATAAAATTCTGCACGGGATAATCTTCAGCGGTCGCTACCTCCTCGGGCTCCTCCTCCTCCTCATCAGGATCTACTTGCTCCTCTTCCGGCTCGGGAACGATGTTATCGTCATTGCTACAGTTCGTAAAAAACATTCCCAGGGCTAAGAATAATAATAGAAAGTACTTTGGATTCTTTTTCATAGTGGTTAAAAATTAAAGGATTTCCTAGGCTAAAGGAATGCCAAACCTAGAAACAATTACCGTTCCAAAAAATGGAAGCGATGATTTCAGGGGACTTCAGCAATTCTTTTATACCGTAATATACGTAACCAGTTAGTATACGGATGCACAAAATACTTACATTAAAAGAAATTACAAATTTATTGTAACAAAATTCGTTGTACTCCGTCTTCCTTATGTAGACCGGTAGGATAGGTCCCGGCGGATGAATAACGAGCAGCACTGAAAAATGCAACAGAGGGAGTTTTTGGATATCGTAATGCCTTTTAAGGATAAGCTCTTCCGGCTGGCCAAGCGCTTGCTGGTCTCCCGGGAGGAAGCGGAGGATGCGACCCAGGAAATCCTATTGAAACTTTGGGCCAAGAAAAAGAAAATGGAAACGTATAATAATGTGGAAGCCTTTGCAATGACGATGACCAAGAATTTTTGCTTGGACCGGTTAAAATCCCGTCAAGCTGGAAACCTGAAATTGGTACATAGTAATTATACGGACAATGACAGTTCGCTGCAAAAAAAAATGGAGGCCAACGACAGCGTCTCCTGGGTACAGCGGATTATGGAGGAACTGCCGGAACAACAAAAAATGGTCTTACAATTGCGGGATATAGAACAATATGAATACGACGAAATCTCGGAGATGCTGGAAATGAAGCCGACAGCCGTGCGGGTAGCCCTCTCAAGGGCACGAAAGACGGTGCGGGAAGAATTGTTAAAGAAACATAGTTATGGAATCGGATAAAATAGAAAGATTATTGGAAAAGTATTTTGAGGCGACCACTACGGTGGCCGAGGAAG
>JBAUIP010000504.1:0-7771 GCA_049683055.1 Pricia sp. | reverse complement strand
CTGCTGAACCATTCGCTCTACCATTGGACCATCGAGAACTTGGTGAAAAACGGCATCGACGCCATGAAAGGCAAAGGTGATATTGGCATAGAAATCCGCCCTAACGGGAAAAACGTATATATTCAGGTGTCCGATACCGGTCATGGCATTCCGAAAAGCGATTTTCAGGCCATTTTCAATCCGGGCGTCACCTCGAAAAAACGGGGATGGGGGCTCGGGCTATCTTTGGTCAAACGGATCATCGAGGAATACCACAACGGTAAGATTCGGGTGCTATCGTCGAGCAAGCAGGGCAGTGTAATGCAGATTTCCCTGCGGGTTCATGAGCGGTAGCCGGTGATTAGCTCGCGATTTCATTTCAACCACCTTCTCCTAGCGGCACTTCGGATGTCAACGGGGTCAAATATTAACAGAGATGGGATAGAGATGAACGGAGACCGGTAAAGCTCAAAACAGTCCCTCAAGGAACATAAAACCTAAAAATTTGTAAATTAACGCCGGAAAAAATGAATCTCCATGTAGCGCAACGGGAGAATTCTACGATTAATAATACCAATGGCAAAAGAAAAACTGGTTACGATAAAGCAGGCCAACCTGACGAATAACTGCCCGGAGTGCTATAACCAAGATCTAAAACTGTCCTTTTTTCAGAGGCACCGCTACGGAAAGCTCTTTCACCGAACTACCAACGAGGTGACCCACCAACTGGTCTGCAACACTTGTGGATCAACAATTTATCCCGTGAATTGGACAGACGATATCGAACGAACCTTCAAATATTATCAAAAAATGGTGGTTCCGGAAGGAGGGTCGCTTCGGTTTACGACCTTGTTCTGGGTGCTGATGCTTTTGCTGATAGTGCTGATTGGCGCAGGAGCTTATTTTCTGATTCAGCAGGGAGGCCTCCTCTGAGTTTTGTGTTCGTCGCTTTATTTCTTTGTGTGTCTTCGCGATGGATAAAAGGGGTACTAAAACAGCAATTAGGGGAAAAATCGAGGTACTACAGATTACTAGGGTTTCAAGTTCAGGCAAAAATTGACTACCCAGAACATTTATTTTATAAGCTAAGCTTGGCCCGGATTTTCTGCGCGATGTGCTCAAATTCCTCTTCCGATAGGGAGACCTTATTCTGAAAAGTGGCGTCGCCCATTCCGTTCAAAGGAATCAAATGTACGTGGGCGTGAGGAACTTCTAGGCCGATAACGGTCAGTCCGACCCGTTTGCAATCAATGGCCGCCTCGATGGCGAGGCCCACTTTTCTGGAAAAGGCCATCAAGCCCATGTAGGTCGTCTCATCAAGGTCCATTATTTTATCCGTTTCCTTTTTGGGGATGCATAAGGTATGCCCTTTGGCGTTGGGATTAATGTCCAAAAAGGCAAAAAAATCGTCATCTTCCGCTATTTTATAACAGGGAATTTCGCCATTGATGATTTTGGTAAAGATGCTGGGCATGAAAGATAGATTATCGCGTTATTTCCAAAATATCGAATTTAAGTGTTCCGCTGGGCACAGTTATCTCAGCGGTATCACCCACCTTTTTGCCTAGAAGTCCCTTCCCAATGGGTGAGCTCACCGATATTTTACCGGCCTTCAGATTCGCTTCGCTTTCGGCCACCAAGGTATATTTGATTTCGGCACCATTACTTTTGTTCTTTAATTTTACGGTAGAGAGCACCAACACTTTAGAGGTATCCAATTGCGATTCGTCGATCAGGCGCGCGTTGGAAAGGGTTTCCTCCATTTTGGAAATTTTCATTTCCAGCAGGCCCTGCGCTTCCTTGGCCGCATCGTATTCCGCATTTTCCGAAAGATCGCCCTTGTCGCGGGCTTCGGCGATGGCCTCTGAGGCCTTGGGGCGCTCGACATCCTTTAATTGGTTGAGTTCATCCCTCAACTTTTTAAGTCCCTCTTTGGTGTAGTATGAAATATTGCTCATAGTAAAATCGTTTAAAATGGGGGCAGCCGCTTCTATGTACTGCATTCGAGGCAGAATCCCCTTGGATAAAATAGGAAAATCCTCTACAGAGACCGAAATAAACTCGGCTTTTTTAGAGAGGATTTAACGCAAATATATATAATTTTTGTTGATTTTTACCGCCTAACCCCAACTATGGTACGTGCCCTAAGCTTCCTCACATTGCTCGTCCTGCTGTCTTGCGACAACGACCGCGGCACCCGTAATCCCTTTTTACAGGAAATAGGATTCCGCTTCGACATGAACCTCAGCCTGCCGCTGTACAGCCCGCTGACCAATATCGGTAACGTAGTTTATATCGGCAACGCCGGTATCGGCACCCGCGGGGTCTTCGTCATACAATCGAGCATAGACCAATATCGTGCCTTCGAGGCCAGTTGCCCCAATCATGAACCCAACGATTGTTCGACCTTGGATTCAGAGGGGCAGGTCGGAACCTGCTCCTGTGAGGATTATGAGTACAGTCTGTTTACGGGGCAATTTCTGAACCGGCCCGATGACGGCCGCCGGTACTATGATATGTTGGAGTATCGGGCGACGCGGAGTGGAAATGTTGTGGTGATTTCGAATTAAAGTACCTAACGGCCGTGTTTTTTCAGAAGTTTCTGAACCTCTTCCTCCAATCTAGGCAAGTGCTTTACCAGAATTACATATATATTCTCATCGGAAATAGTATCATAAGCATGTATCACCTGATTCCGAAGTCCAACAATATTTCGTGCATTCTCAATAGGAAAATCATTGTCGATTCTCAGAATTCTATTGACTGCCTCGCCGATGATTTCAAATTCTCTTTCAACGGCTCGTTTTAATAGGATGTTTCGTTTGTAATGGTCAAACGACTTTGGGAAATCATTGAAAAAGCCATTGATTTCAGTAATGGCCTTCTCTATATCGTATAAAAGTTTCAGGATTTTATCATCCATATAGTTTTCGCTTGCTTCGGTCGATATTTTTTTGAAATACGGGGTTTTCTATTGCTTGCTGCTCCACCAGGTCAATTTTCTTATTGAAAAGTGATTTCAACGATTCTTTGAATTGAATGTAATTATCCAAATAATCCATCAGTTCAATATTTTCGAAACGGACCAGAAAATCGATATCACTATCCTTTCCAAAATCATTAGTAACAACTGATCCGAACGCATATAATTCACCTACATGATAGGTTTTACACAATTCATTCAGTTCTTTTATGTGCCGATTGATCAATTCCATATCATAAATGTAATCATTTTAAAAGATGATTTATGGTTACAAATTCCCTAAAATGCTATCCATTACCCAACTTGTGTGGAGGGCGGTCTTTCCGGTGGATGGATGTGTGGCATTTCCCATCAGGTCATCCCTTAAATTTTCAACGTGAAATCGTTGCACGTGCTTCGGATGCTCGATAAACATTCGCTGTTCGCCGTCTTCGTTTTCTAGATGGATTTCATTTTCCTCGAACAGTGAAAACCGGATGCTCCCTTGGCTCCCGAAAATCTCCACCAAATCTTTACGTTCATGGCATCCAAAATTCCAGGATGCATCCCCCGTCACACCGGATGCATGCGACCAAGCGGCGGTAATGGCATCCTTCGCGGAATAGAGCCCCTGCTGGTTTTTGGCGATTCCAAATACCTCTTTGAAGTCCCCAAGGTAGAAGGCGAACAGGTCGAGGCCGTGACTGGCCAGGTCGTCAAAATAGCCGCCGGGAGCGACTTCGGCATCGGTACGCCAGTTGTAATCCCCGCTCAAATCTACATCGCTGGGCGGTTTCCCCAAGAACCAACGGATGTGCCGGACCTCACCGATTTCGCTAGCATCGAGCCATTCTTTGATTTTGGTAAAACGAGGTAGCGAACGGCGGTAATAGGCGACAAAAAGCGGAAGTTCCTTATCTTCGAAAGCTTTTTGGATTTCGAGACATTCCGCGTAGCTCGGTGCCATGGGTTTTTCGATACAGCAGGGTTTTCCGGCAGCCGCCACTTTCAACGCGTATTGCGCGTGGCTATCGGGCGGAGTGGCAATGTAGACGGCATCGACCTCTTCGTCATTGATCAGTTCGTCGGCATCGGAATAAAACGCGGGAACTCCGTGACGACGGGCATAATCCTCCGCCTTTTCGGCATCGCGGCGCATGACGGCCTCCAGTTCAAATCCATCGGTTTTTTGATAGGCCGGACCACTTTTGACCTCGGTTACGTCGCCGCAGCCGAGAATGCCCCAGCGGATAGTTTTAATTTTCTTTTCCATTCTGTTTCAAAATAAGGTTATTTTCTTGAACCAATTGCCTTGCAAATTTAGGTCAACCGTATCGTTCATAAGATGGAAGATTCTTGCTCAGCACCTCCATCATCGCCGGTCGATTTTTATACTCTTCCCGAAAATATTGAATTAGTTGGCGGACTTTCTCCGTACCACCGGCAATCTTCTCCATTTTCTTGAGGTATTTTGCGATGTTGTTGTACACCCTTCTTCCCGTATCCTGTGCCATATCTTTCAAGGCGTTTTCATAGCCTTCCAGAATCTCGTCCGGGAATTTGTCCGTAAGGTGTTTCGAATATTTGTCCAACAACCCGATGGAATGAGGATTGAGCTGTATTTGCTTCAGTAATCTATCCCATTGTTTCTCTTCGACGAAAATATCCGATAGAACATAGACCTTTTCCGAACTGGCCCGTTTCTGGGGTCCGGCGATTTTCTGGACTAGGCCCTCCGATACCTCTGACCATTCGGCGGCGGAATAGGTCTTTTTCAATCTCCGATAGTACTCCATGGCGTATCGGTCTTCGAAGAACAGGGTTATGGCCCACTTTCGGATGTCGGGGATGGACTTTTCTTTTTCCGCAATGGTCAGCATCTTATTTTGCCATAGCCGTATGGTGCCGTAATGCTGTTTTTCTTCGGCAATCTGCATCCCTTTGCCACACAGTTCTTTCGCTTCCTCAAAACCCTTTTTTCCGATGGCCTTGTCGACGAGCATCTCCCTAAACTCCCAATGGCTTTTACTGGCTTCGATCAGCGCGTCGGCTTCCTTGGTTTTCTTGGCGCGGTTCAAATAGTCGAGTTGGGTCTTTAATAGCCGCACCACCTGATAATCGCCGTACCGCTCGGAGCTTGCCTTCTTTATCTCTTGGTCTATCAAGGCGAAGAACTTTTTTTCTTGCTCTTTTAGGCTTATCAACAGCGGCAGCACGTGCAAAAAACCATCCTCAAAACCGATATCACTATATTTTTTCTTCGGATATTCCGCAAGGCAGTAGTCAAAGAGCGTGTCCTTCATCATAGGCGGGGCTTCGTCGGCTATCTGGTACAAAATTTCGAAAGAACTGTCCATCAAAAAGCGGGTGCCTCCATCGGAGTCGTCCATGTTCATGGCAAAGATGGGAACTTCTTCAATCAAGGTCTTGGCGATGGCAAGGGACTCGGTGTAGTTTTTCTCGGCCAGCAGCCCTTCGGCTTTTTTAATCAAATCGTGCAGGGGATTGACCAATTTCGGGGCCTCGCGGTAATGGATAAATCCGTGTCTGCCCTTAGCGGATTTATAGATATTGCGCACCAGGCTGCGGTATTTGGTCCCCGGGTCTTCATCCAACAAATCGAAAAAGTGGGCCACAAAGGCGTTTTTGAGCCCGGCGTGCGACCGGAACTGCGAGATGATAAATCCTTCCAAGGCCTTTTTGTCGGTCTTTTTGAGGATTTCCTTCACTTTGTCCTTACGGGCGGGCTTTTTCTTCGCGCCGATTTTCTGGGGATTTTTCTTTCTCGATTCCAGCTCCGAGGCGATGGCATAGAAAACGGCAACGGCATGTTTGCAAACCGGACCGAAATCGTACGGACAGGTGCAGTCCCAAGACTTGATCTGGGTCCTATGCGTGCGAACCTCAACACCGTACATTTCAGTACCCAAGACCTGTGCCATCCAATGGCCCGGGGCTACTTTTTCGAGGCTATGGACATTCTCCTGTTGAAAATAATCCAGGCCGCGGTCGACTATGGTTTCCGCTACGTGGTCTTCGAAATCTCTTAAGGTCATTTTTATTTTGGATTCTCTCTATTCTCGTTTTTACAGTAGGTACTTTTGATTCAAGTACCGGCCATCAAAAATAACCGATAGAGCTCGATTCTTGGGTTACGACCAAATTTTCAAAGGTAAAAAAAGGCAGCTCAATCCCAACGCTGTTCGATAAGCGAATCGGCCTGCAGCGTTTGGTTCTCCAATCCCTTATCCTCCAACCAATCCATATATTCTTGAATCTTTTTCACTCCCATCGTACCCCAATTCTCTTCGTTGCCGTAGAACCGGGCCGTGTATTTTTGGCTTTCTAGCAGGTCAATATTTTTGTCGCCTTCAGGGATATGCGGGGATAAGTGTTGGATGGCTTCCTCGAGATTCGCCTTGGCGTACAGGCATCCTTTTTTGGTCGCCGCCAGGAAGTCACGATAGGGCCCTTTTCTTTCCTCGGATTTTTGAGCACCCGCAAAAATGACAGGGGAATAGCCGTAGGGAATGCCGTAATCCTTCATTTGGAAAGTCCTCAACGCCACCCCTTCGTTTTTCGCTTGAATGCCTTCCCAGTTCGTGAAAATCCAAGTGGCATGGGAAGTCCGGTCAAGGATGGTGTTCCAAATTCCCAGTTTTTTAGGATAGACGATTTCGATGTTCCCCTCTCCCCCATCATTTTTGATCATTTGTCTTACAATTTCGTCTTCATACCGCGCTTGGTAGGATGCATAGGTCTTACCGTCAAAATCTTTGGGCGATTGGATGCTTGAGTCTTCCAGGCAGGCGATGGCACTAAGGTCTTCCCTCAAAAGGGCCGCAATGCCCACGCCTTCAAAGAGTTTCTTCTTAGTGCGGTAGCTGATGACACTTTCAAAGGGGCAAAGGGCGAAATCCGCTTCGCCGAGTTCCACCTTCTTCGCGGGAGTCACGGCATAGTTGTCCGCCTCGGGCGTCACGATTTCGACCTCCAGGCCTAGGTCGTCGTAAAAGCCAAGGGCTTGCGCCACGTAGAACCCCGTGTGGTTGGTATTGGCAGTCCAATCCAGTGCTATCTTGATTTTTTCCATCGTGCTACTTGTTATTGTTGAATTCACTTAAATTTTACGATAATAAGTGTCCCATAAACGTTACTTATCGAAACTACTAAAAAAGACCAAGAATGGGACTTCCTAGCAAAAGAAATAAGGATTTGCGTAACGGTGCCGGAAAACGCCCGTTTTATGAAACTTCTACTTTTGGCAGATTCAACTAATTGTATTGAGTATTTTTTCAACGCATACTTAAAGGTGGGCGGTTGACCCGTCCACCTTTAATTTCTAATTTGGGAATTGGGGGGAAACCCTAGCCTTTAGGCGAAGACTTTTAGTTTGTCTATTTTTATTCTATTTAAAATTGTAGAAGGTCGTCCCATACCTTTGATGACATAGAATATTATTTGGTATGGATAACGAATACCTTTGGCAACTTTGGCCGCGTTAAGTGCGGAAACCAAATCTACCGGCTCAAAGCTAGTGGTAGTTAATAAACAATTATGAGGATATATTTAATTTTGATTCTTTTGCTGGCCCCGCAATTCATTCTTCACGGACAGAACGAGCCAAAATCTTACTTTGAGTTTTCATTTGGCCTTAGCAGACATGGCACGGGCGATACTCCCGGCTATCATTTCGGAACCAACTATGGCAAGGAATTTTCAAATAAACTTTATTGGCAATTGGGTTTCGAAGGTACCCTGAACGATTCCCCCAATCTTCCACTTTTTTATGAAACGCCCGATGGCGAAACGGTCGATGCTACACTCCAT
>JBAUIP010000503.1:0-4343 GCA_049683055.1 Pricia sp. | reverse complement strand
ATCGAGATATGCCTTTAAAACCGAACAAGTACCAGAAAATGAAATTGTCGCACTTCAATTTTGAACTGCCCGATAATTTGCTGGCCGAATACCCTGCGGAGAACCGCGACGAATCCAAATTGATGGTGGTGCACCGCGAAACGGGAAAGATCGAACATAAAATGTTCAAGGACATGATTGATTATTTCGACGAGGGCGATGTGATGGTGCTGAACAATACCAAGGTTTTTCCCGCCCGTTTGTACGGAAACAAGGAAAAAACCGGAGCGCGGATCGAGGTGTTTTTACTCCGTGAACTCAACGAAGAACAACGTCTATGGGATGTTCTGGTCGACCCGGCCCGTAAAATCCGAATCGGTAACAAGCTGTATTTTGGCGATGATGAGGATTTGGTGGCGGAAGTAATCGACAATACGACCTCAAGAGGAAGAACCTTACGCTTTTTGTACGATGGTTCCTATATCGATTTCAGAAGGAAGCTGCGCGAGCTCGGTCAAACCCCGCTCCCAAAATACATCAAAAGGGATGTCGAGCCGGAGGATGAATCCCGATACCAGACCATCTACGCCAAGCACGAAGGGGCCGTGGCCGCACCGACAGCGGGACTCCATTTCTCCAAACACCTCTTGAAGCGTTTGGAAATCAAGGGTATCGATTTCGCCGAGGTCACCTTGCACGTCGGTTTGGGAACTTTTAACCCGGTCGAGGTCGAGGATTTGTCCAAGCACAAGATGGACAGTGAGGAACTGATTATTGAAGAAAAGGCCACACAGGTCGTTAATAAGGCCAAGAAAAATAAAAAGAAAATCTGTGCGATCGGTACTACCGCGATGCGGGGCCTTGAAAGTGCCGTCTCATCCGACCATATGCTGAATACCTTTGACGGTTGGACCAATAAATTTGTTTTTCCGCCTTACGAGTTTAGTATTGCCGACGCCATGATTACCAACTTTCATCTTCCTAAGTCGACCTTGTTGATGATGGTCTCAGCGTTTATGGGCCATGATTTTATGAAAAAAGCTTATAAGGAGGCTATTTTGGAGCAATATAAGTTTTACTCGTACGGCGACGCGATGCTGATTATTTGAGGAACTGGTCAGCGAGATTTTTGATTTCCTATCTTTGAAGATATGCTTGATCAGACCAAAAAGAAGGATATCAGGGCGTTGACCAAAGAGCAACTCCGCGATTTTTTTGTATCCGAGGGCGAGCAGGCCTTTAGGGGCAATCAGGTCTACGAATGGCTATGGAAGAAATCCGCCCATTCGTTCGAAGGTATGACCAACCTTTCCAAGGAGACCCGCGAAAGGCTCGATGCTCATTTTAGCATTAACCACATCAAGGTCGACCAGATGCAACGCAGTAACGATGGCACTATCAAAAATGCCGTCCGCTTGCACGATGATTTGGTGGTGGAGTCTGTGTTGATTCCCACTAAAACCCGCACCACGGCATGTGTTTCCAGCCAAGTAGGTTGCAGTCTCGACTGCCGATTCTGCGCTACCGCCCGTTTGAAGCGAATGCGCAATCTGAATCCCGATGAAATCTACGATCAGGTCGTTGCCATCGACAACGAGAGTCGCCTATATTTTGATCGGCCCTTGAGCAATATTGTGTTTATGGGAATGGGCGAGCCGCTGATGAACTACAAAAATGTGCTCAAGGCAATTGACAAAATCACTTCGCCCGAGGGCTTGGGGATGTCACCCAAACGTATCACCGTTTCCACATCCGGGGTGCCGAAGATGATCAAGAAGATGGCCGATGACGGAGTGAAATTCAAGCTGGCCGTGTCCCTACATTCCGCCATCGATGAAATCCGTACCTCTATCATGCCGTTCAACGCCACTTTTACTTTGGCTGACCTTCGGGAAGCTTTGGAGTATTGGTACGCTAGGACCAAAAGTCGGATAACCTACGAGTATGTGGTCTGGCAGGGCATCAACGATACCCAAAAAGATGTGGATGCGCTGGTGGAATTTTGTCGGTTTGCTCCCTCAAAGGTAAATCTCATCGAATATAATCCCATTGATGACGGTGATTTTAGGCAAGCCTCGAACAAAGCTCTGGATATGTACGTCGAGACCTTGGAGCGTAATGGTATCACGGTGACCGTTCGCCGTTCGCGGGGTAAGGACATCGATGCGGCATGCGGGCAGTTGGCGAACAAGACCTAATCTTTCCAACTCGCGGTTTGCAGGTAAAATTTCGGGCTGCACATTTGGCTTCGCCGGTTTAGTGTCTAAACAAACTTAGAGACTATTTTGAAACGTTTCGATTATTTTTAGTTGACCCTTTTCGTACCCTTGTCGTTAAAAATTTTATACCGCTTTTAAAGTCGAACCGCCAGTGACTATCACCAAATGGGTTTCCATGCCCCCTCGGTAATTTTCCCTAATTTTGCGGCTCCGAACGCCTTAACACGCCCACTTGAAAATCGTATCCCAAATAAAACAACCGGTCGACCGGGAAATGGAGCTTTTTGAAAAGAAGTTCCGGGAAGCGATGACCTCACAAGTCGCGTTACTAAACCGAATCACCTATTACATTGTCAACCGCAAGGGCAAACAGATGCGGCCCATGTTCGTTTTTTTGACGGCCAAACTGCTGAACGACGGCGCAGTCAATGAGCGAACCTACCGCGGTGCATCGGTTATCGAGCTTATCCACACCGCTACTTTGGTACACGACGATGTGGTCGATGAAAGCAATAAGCGACGTGGATTTTTCTCCATCAATGCCCTTTGGAAAAACAAGATTGCCGTGTTGGTCGGGGATTATTTGCTGTCCAAAGGCCTGTTGCTATCCATTGACAACGGCGATTTCGATTTACTACGCATCATTTCGGTGGCCGTTCGCGAGATGAGCGAGGGGGAACTGCTGCAGATTGAAAAGACCCGGCGGTTGGATATTACCGAAGAGGTATACTACGACATCATCCGACAGAAAACGGCTACTTTGATTGCTGCTTGCTGTAGCCTGGGCGCCTGCTCTGTAAAACCGGATTCCCCCGACGTAGAAATCTTCCGGAAGTTCGGGGAACTCTGTGGCATGGCCTTCCAAATTAAGGACGACCTCTTCGACTACGGCGACGAAAAAATCGGAAAGCCTACCGGTATCGACATCAAGGAGCAAAAAATGACTCTTCCCTTGATTTATGTCCTCAATAACTGTTCTACTTCCGACAAAAAATGGCTCATCAATTCCGTCAAAAACCATAACAAGAATAAAAAACGGGTCAAGGAGGTTATCGCCTTTGTTAAAAATAAGGGGGGATTGGATTATGCCGTACAAAAAATGCTCGCCTTCAAAGAGGAAGCCTTGGCATTACTGTCCGCGTACCCATCATCCGAATATAAAGAGGCACTGGAACTCATGGTGAATTACGTAGTCGATCGGAAGAAGTAGGTCCAACCCTTCATTTTGATTCGCCTTTCGAAGACCAAGTATCAGGTAAATTTGACTTAACAACCTTTGTCGAACGGCAATGAAGTCCGGCCATCCCAGCGTAAATTGCGAAATGCTATCCTTTGCTGCACCCGGCGTTTATTGTATCGGACAAAAATTTCAACTTTTTTTACGGCTTCAGGCAACCATTTTCATTTTCATCCCGTCTATAGTAGTAGAGAATAACCGAGAATCTTTAAATGAGCACCATCATACCTTTCTATAAAAACGAAAAGCAGCTGATTAAAAAATCGGCCTCCGGCAGTAGGGATGCGCAGCGGCGTTTGTATGAAAAGTATGCTCCGAAAATGCTGGGCGTTTGCAGAAGGTACATTAAGGATTTGCAGTTTGCTGAGGATGTCATGGTCACCGGTTTCGTAAAAGTTTTTAATCATTTGGATTCCTTTCGGCACGAAGGCAGTTTCGAAGGATGGATACGAAAGATCATGGTGCGGGAGAGCATCACCTATCTGCGGAAAAATCAATTTGTCGTATACGATGAAACGATTTTGGAAAAAGTGCATCCGCAGGCGGAGAGGACTTATTTTCAATGGGATTCCGAATATATTCAATCCCTTATAGATGCCTTACCGGATGGATATCGAACAGTTTTCGTACTGCATGCCGTAGAGGGATACAAACATCAGGAAATTGCCGAAATGCTCGATATATCGGAGAGCACCTCTAAATCGCAACTGTTCAAGGCGCGACGACTATTGCAGGAGCAATTGAAATTAAGGGACGTTTCGTCGCAATGAACTGAAGACAAACCCAATAATCAAGGATAATAAAATGGAAACAAATAAATTCGAAAAACAACTCAAAGAGGAGCTTCAGAACCGGGAAATACAACCTTCTGAAAAGGCTTGGGACAGAATTACGGAGCAGCTGGGTAG
>JBAUIP010000502.1:0-4290 GCA_049683055.1 Pricia sp. | reverse complement strand
CTAGGGGACCGGAATACGAAATGCTCTCCGACCCGCAACTGGAGCGGCTTTTTTATAAGGAGTTCCATATCTCCAACGAAAACAACCGGATGGCCTATCAGTTGGAGGAATCCGTTCCGGGCCATACGGTGTCGATGCTGACCTCTGCGACCCTGCCCGGCACGATACAGCTGACCCCCGCCGGCAAGTTGATCGTTTTGATGAAAGACGGGCAGACCACCGGTGGTTATCCGCGCATTCTACAACTCTCCGATCGGGCCATATCCATTTTGGCACAAAAGAAATTCGGGGATGTGGTTTCCTTTAAATTGAACTGATTCGTTCGTTTTGTATTGGCTTGGCTACGTTCGACCTTGGTTCGGAACCCTTAATTTGTTTCAAGCTTCCCTTGAATTGAATATGATAAATTTGGATGTCTATAGCATTGACTATTAGATGGATACCTAATTTTTATTCCAATTGGCTTTAGATAGGCCGCGACTGTTAAAATTTTGGGCTTCCGGAAACCCATATCTTTGGAAGTATAGAAAATCAAGCCACCGCCAAGAACACCTTCAATGGAATTGAACAAATACAGTAAAAACGTTACCCAGGATCCGACCCAACCGGCCGCACAGGCGATGCTGCATGCCATCGGCCTTACCGACGACGATTTGAAGAAACCGCTGATCGGTATCGGCAGTACGGGCTATGAAGGCAACCCCTGCAATATGCACCTGAACGACCTCGCTTTGGAGGTCAAAAAAGGGGTCAACGAAGCGGGAGCGGTAGGCCTGGTGTTCAACACTATCGGCGTCAGCGACGGTATCTCGATGGGAACTTACGGCATGCGCTACTCCTTGCCCTCGCGAGACCTTATCGCCGATTCGATGGAAACCGTGGTACAGGCGATGAATTACGATGGACTCGTAACCGTGGTCGGATGCGACAAGAACATGCCCGGCGCCCTAATGGCGATGATCCGTTTGAACCGGCCCTCGGTGCTGGTCTACGGAGGTACCATTGCTTCGGGATGTTTTAAGGATAAAAAATTGGATGTCGTCTCCGCCTTCGAGGCTTGGGGCGAAAAGGTCGCGGGTACGATGAACGAAGAGGATTACAAAGGTGTGATTCACAATGCCTGCCCCGGTGCCGGGGCTTGCGGGGGGATGTATACGGCCAATACCATGGCTTCGTCCATTGAGGCTTTGGGGATGGCTATGCCCTATAATTCCTCCAACCCGGCCATCGGAAATGAAAAACAAGAGGATGCCATCCGTTCCGGACGCGCCTTGCAGCATTTGTTGGAAAAGGACATCAAGCCCAGCGATATCATCACCCGGAAATCCTTTGAAAACGCGGTACGGCTCCTGACCGTTTTGGGGGGCTCTACCAACGCCGTGCTGCATTTTATGGCCATCGCCAAAGCCGCCGATGTCGATTTCACCTTGGACGATTTTCAGAAAATCAGTGATACTACGCCCTTTCTGGCGGATTTAAAACCCAGTGGAAAATACCTGATGGAAGACCTGCACCGGGTCGGCGGAACCCCCGCCGTCATGAAATTTATGTTGGAAAACGACATGCTGCACGGCGATTGCATGACTATCACCGGCAAGACCGTGGCGGAAAATCTGGCCAAGCTGCCCGGTTTGCAAGAGGGACAGCAAGTGGTGCACGACCTCGAGCATCCCATCAAAGAAACCGGACATTTAAGGATTCTCTACGGCAACTTGGCCGAGGAAGGTTCGGTTGCCAAGATTACAGGAAAAGAGGGGCTATATTTTTCCGGTCCCGCCAAGGTATACGATGACGAGTTCAAGGCCAACGCCGGTATCAGTAGGGGCGAGGTCAAAAAAGGAAACGTGGTGGTCATTCGCTACGAAGGGCCCAAGGGAGGTCCCGGTATGCCTGAAATGCTCAAGCCCACCGCCGCCATTATGGGAGCGGGCCTCGGAAAGGATGTCGCCCTGATTACGGACGGTCGCTTCTCCGGCGGTACCCACGGTTTTGTCGTCGGCCATGTATGTCCGGAAGCACAGGAAGGTGGTACTATCGGCCTTTTGCAGGACGGAGACGTTATCACCATCGATGCGGAAAAAAACAGCATTTCCGTTGATCTGTCCGATGAAGAGCTGACCGAACGGCGAAAAAATTGGAAACAGCCTGCGTTGAAGGTGAAGCGCGGCAGTCTTTATAAATATGCAAAAACGGTATCATCGGCCTCGCAGGGTTGTGTGACCGATGAAATTTGAATTTATAGCATGGAAACACTCAAAATGAGAACGGAAGTACCGCCAAAAAAACAGGTCAAACTGAGAATCAGTGGGGCCGAGGCCATTATACACTGCCTTATTGCAGAGGGGGTCGACCTGCTCTACGGTTACCCCGGTGGGGCCATCATGCCCGTATACGACGAGCTTTACAAATTTCAGGATGAGCTGACCCATATTCTTGCCCGGCACGAGCAAGGGGCTACCCATGCTGCCCAAGGCTATGCCCGGGTCACCGGAAAGGTCGGGGTCGCCATGGCCACCTCGGGTCCCGGTGCCACCAATTTGGTCACCGGACTGGCGGATGCCCAGATCGATTCTACTCCCCTTGTCTGCATAACCGGGCAGGTGCCAAGGCATCTGTTAGGCTCAGACGCTTTTCAGGAAACCGATATTATCGGAATTTCCACTCCCGTTACGAAGTGGAACGCTCAAATCACGAAGGCCTCCGAAATACCCGAAGTGTTAGCGAAGGCTTTTTATATCGCTAAATCCGGACGCCCGGGTCCGGTGTTGGTCGACATCACTAAAAACGCGCAGTTCGACGAGTTCGAATTTAGCTACAAAAAATGCACCGCGGTGCGTAGCTACGAACCGTATCCCAAGATTAAAAAAGAGGCCATTGAGGCCGCCGCCGAGTTGATCAACTCCGCCAAAAAGCCCTATATCGTTTGGGGCCAAGGCGTCATTTTAGGTAAGGCGGAGGAGCAGCTCAAAGCCTTGGTGGAGAAAGCGGGCATTCCCGCGGCTTGGACGATTATGGGAGCCTCCGCGTTGGCAACGGACCATCGGTTGAACGTAGGCATGGTCGGCATGCACGGCAATTACGGTCCCAATCTGTTGACCAACGAATGCGACGTGCTTATCGCTATCGGGATGCGCTTCGACGATCGCGTGACCGGAAGTCTGGAGACCTATGCCAAGCAGGCCAAGATCATCCATTTCGAGATCGATCCCGCCGAAATCAATAAAAATGTACACGCCGATGTAGCGGTCTTGGGGAACGCCAAGGAGAGCCTTGAAAGCCTGCTGCCCCATATCAAGGAAACGAAGCATGAGGACTGGCACGCCAGATTCCAAGAAAAATATCAGATCGAGTTCGACACGGTCATCAAAAATGACATCCATCCGACGAAAGACGGATTGACCATGGGCGAGGTCATCGAAGAAATTAATCTAGCTTCCGAAAATAAGGCCGTTATCGTATCCGACGTTGGGCAGCACCAAATGATTGCCTGCCGCTACGCTAAGTTCAATCAATCGAAAAGTAATATTACCTCCGGCGGATTGGGAACTATGGGCTTCGCCCTTCCCGCCGCCATCGGGGCCAAAATGGGGGCGATGGACCGCGAGGTGGTAGCCGTCATCGGCGACGGAGGGTATCAGATGACCATTCAGGAGCTGGGAATCATTTTTCAGCATCAGGTTCCCGTTAAAATCGTGGTCCTGAACAATGACCATTTGGGCATGGTGCGCCAATGGCAAGAATTGTTTTTCGATAGACGTTACGCTTCGACTGTCATGGTCAATCCGGATTTTGTCAAGATTGCGGAAGGCTACCATATCGAGGCCAAATGCGTCAGCGAACGAAAGGATCTGAAAGCTACGGTTCAGGAAATGATGGCCTCGGACAAGCCTTATTTTCTCGAGGTCAAGGTAGAGAAAGAGGATAATGTGTTTCCGATGATTCCTTCGGGGGCCTCGGTTTCGGATATCCGGTTGAAATGAACCAAGCCAACCTCCAAAGTATTCCCAAAATCCTTTCTTCAATACAGCGAAAATCCGAGGAAATCGGCTTTACCATGCCCTCGGATGTTTATATCGGCACCTTGCTAAAGACCCTGATCGCCTCCAAACCAGGCGGACGCTTTTTGGAACTGGGCACCGGTATTGGCCTCAGTCTCTCTTGGATGGTCGACGGAATGGATGCGGAATCCCATTTGGTTACTGTGGACAACGATCCCGAGCTCATCGACATCGCCAAATCCTATTTCGGGGAAGACGACCGCGTTGAAATCATCTGTCAAGACGGTTCGGA
>JBAUIP010000501.1:0-2835 GCA_049683055.1 Pricia sp. | reverse complement strand
GTGTCTCCTATAATTTGAGACATGGCGGGTCGGTGCTAATCGATCGTAAAGACAGTCGTCAAGCCCTACTGCAAATTGCCAAATTGGGTCGGTACATCGAAAGACATAATCGCAGCGCCGTGATATTCCCGGAAGGTACACGGTCTAAAACCGGTCATCCCAAACCGTTCAAGGTAACGGGACTTAAATCATTACTAAAACAGGCCCCTTCGGCTTTGGTAGTACCGATCAGCATCGACAATTCTTGGAAAATGCTGCGTTATGGAAAATTCCCCAACGGCATCGGAAACCACATCGATTTTCGGGTCCATCGCCCCATCGAAGTCAAGGAAAATTTAGATGCCGTCATCGAAGCTGCCGAAAAAGCCGTACTCTCCGGATTGAAATCATTTCAAACAGAATCTCCCATAACCCCAAGCGACCGATGCTTAAAATGACCGACACCGAAATTGTGGAACAGACTATCGCCTTTGTCAAGGAAACCTTACAAGGTGCGGAAGGCGGACACGATTGGTTCCATATTCAACGGGTATTCCAAAACAGTCTTTTCATCGCCAAAGACGAAAAGGTAGATGTTCTTGTCGTTAGTTTGGCCGCCTTGCTACACGACATCGCTGACGCCAAGTTCCACCAAGGTGATGAGTCCGTCGGACCTGAAATGGCCTCCAATTTTCTGTCGGAACTTAAGGTCAAAAAAAAGACCATAAACCATGTGGTCAAAATCATACAGAACATCTCGTTCAAGAATACCCTGAAAAAGAAGCGGGGCCGTAAGTTCCGCTCCAAAGAGCTCGAGGTCGTGCAAGATGCCGACCGTCTCGATGCCATGGGAGCTATCGGTGTCGCCCGCGCTTTCAGTTACGGCGGATATAAAGACCGGGAAATCTATAATCCCGAAATTGCCCCAAACCTAAAAATGACGAAGGAGGAGTATAAAAAGAGTGCCTCCCCGACCGTCAACCATTTCTACGAGAAATTGCTGTTGCTGAAAGATAAAATGAACACCGAGACCGGCAGGCGACTGGCCGATGAACGCCACCAGTTTATGTTAGATTATCTGGAGGAATTTTACAGGGAGTGGAACCCACTGGTTCCGCGACCTGATGACAATATGCCGTAGTGAACCATCTTCCTTAAAAATTGATTGATTCAAACATCCCCGTCTAACGCTTAAAAAAGGGCGCAGCTTCCCCAGCCTATTGACCGATAGGCTACTGTTGGTTCAATTTATACTACTGATTGCCGAAAAACTTTTATTTTCTTGATTTGCAACCAAAACCAAAGCGCTTAAAACAACTTCAACTGCCCGTCTTTAAACTGCATATGCAAATCATGGTTCAAGGGCGGAAAACTTTTGTCCTTGAAATAGGTATGTCGCGCCAGTCGGACCAAATCGTGGATTTGGGTCGCAATCTTGCCCTCGCCCCGACTGCGGACACCGAATCGACTGTCGTTCAGACTTCCGCCATGGCATTCCGCGATTTGATTTAGCACCTTATCAGCTCTATCGGGTAGTGCCTTTTTAATCCAGTCGGTAAAAATTCCCCCGATGGCACCGTTGAGCCGAACCACGGTAAAGGCAAAAGAACGGGCACCGTTATCCGCGACCGCTTTGGCCAGGTTCATGATTTCGTGGCTGTTGATTCCTGGAATAATCGGGGCCAGCATCGCATTCACCGGGATGCCGTTTTCCGAAAGTACCCGAATCGTTTCCAATCGTTTTTTGATGCTTGCCGTTCTGGGTTCCAGAATGCGGCGCGTATCCTCGGATAACGATGTGACCGAAACGTTGACGCCGATTAGATTGTCTTTCGCCAACTCCTTCAGAATATCCAGATCACGCAAAATCAGCGCATTTTTGGTAATTATACCGACGGGATGCCGGTATTTTAGGAACACATTTAAACAGGCCCGGGTAATTTCGAACTTTCTTTCCGCTGGTTGGTAGCAATCCGTATTTCCGGATAGCACTATGGTCTTGGCCTCCCAACGTTTGCTTTTCAAACGGGCTTCCAGCAGTTCCGCCGCCGCTTCTTTGACCAATATTTTTCGCTCAAAATCCAGCCCTGCGCTGTATCCCCAAAACTCATGGGTATTCCGGGCGTAGCAATAGATACATCCGTGCTCACAACCCTGATAGGGGTTCATGGAATACATCATACCCACATCGGGACTCGTCACCTTGTTGACAATGGTCTTTGGAAAAATCGGGATGTACTGCGTTCTGTTCTTGTCCGCCTCCTCACCTTCGAGACGACAGAATTCCAAAAAATCATCCCGCGTTTCGTAAATATTCTCGAGAAATTTGTTGGGCGTATTCTGCTGCGCTCCCCTCCCTTTGATGTAGCTGTCCGTATTCAAACAATGGATTTATTCCAAATATATGGAATATTTCCTATATTAGAACTGAATTTCTCACTTAATTGTATCTTCAATCCTATAAGAAATTACAACCACACTTCTGGTTAGGACAAGGCGAGGGAATGCAATAAATTTCAGGAATTACGGTCCCGGTCATGGTAAAATCTACGAAAAAAAGGTCGGTAACTAAGGTGTTATCTCACCGACACCCGTACCAATTGTTTCCTGTTGCCCCGTTTGGCATAGAACAGCAGCGTATCGGAGGCGGAATCCGTCAATGGACGCGAAACCATGATGGGCAGGCGAAGCTCCTTGTCGTCGATTAGTTTTCGATACGACAGGTCACCAGTGCCGTCGACCTTGATGACGAACATATTCAGATTGCGGCTGTACCCTTGCTTAAAGAGGATGCGTTCCTTCCCGATTTTTTGGGGGTTTTCGCCGGAGTTGATAAATAAGTACATGTCTTCGCCC